>JASEER010000037.1 GCA_030019475.1 Thermoanaerobacterales bacterium
AGATCCATTGAGGTAAAGTTATCTTTATCCGAAAAAATCTTTTTGCTCTCTTTTTTCTGAACATCAATCAAGTAGAGACTCGAGCCGGTTAGAGCCGCTATCTTAGAAGGGTTTACCACAGCAAAGTCCATTATAGTGTTTTCCTTTCTAAACTCCTCAGGTAACCAGGATGTGAGATCATAAATTGCCCCCCGGTCGTATATTTTTATTGTAGAATATGTGTCTAAAAAATACAAATAATTCCCATATACTTCTATCTGAGTAGGGTTATTCAACCGGCTTTTTGCTTTCCAGGATGTCGTTGAACAAGCAGTTATTGTCACTGTCATTAATAAAGATAAGACAATCAGGATAATTGCCTGTAATTTTTTGGACATTTTTCCCTGCCCCCAAAAAAATTTCTTATCACTAAAAAACCTACTTAATTTTATTTTTACCCAAAAGCAAGAGAGAAGTAAAATAAACGTGATAACTCTCTGCCTTCGGGTATGGGCGGTTGTCCGCCCTGGACGAGGCTTTACTTGGCGGTGGGCTCGTCTCAGGACAAAATGTTTTTTCAATCTTTTTAGCGCTCGTTGTTTCATCTGGTGCACTGCTGGTTGTGACATTTTGAGTTCTGCAGCTATCTCCTGCTCTGTACGTTCCTCCAGGACCGTTACCTTGATGTATGCGTATGCATATCGCCTTCGAGGAGCATAAATGTTCAAAAAACCTGGGGCGAACGAGCGCTCCGTAATGTCTGATATCATCTATTGGGAGTAGCGGCGATCTCACCACCAAAGCCAGGGTCAGTATGCGATAACGGACCGGCTGTTCGTCTCCGTCCACGCCGCCTGGACTTATCTGGCACGCCGTTACGGGCTTGAACAGGTGGCCGTGGTGGAGGCCTTCCCCGGCAAGGAACCGTCGGCCAAGTGGACCGCCGGCGTCGTTGACACCGCCCGCGCCGCAAAAGCGTCCACCGTCCTCGCCGAGCCGCAGTTGAACACCCAAACCGCCCAGGTCATCGCCGCTGAGTTGGGGGGCCGTGTCGTCATCCTGGATCCCCTCGGCTTCAGGTTGCAGCGGAGCCTTCGTTTGCGGTGCAGGGTTTGCGAAACGGTGCGCGAAAACTGATACAAAAAATTTAAGAAGGAGTGTCCCCAGTGGAGTGCCGGAAAGACAAAAATCTCGCCCGTTGTACATGTACCTATGAGCATTGCGACAGAAAGGGACTGTGCTGCGAGTGCGTGGCCTACCACCGCGGCCGCGGCGAGCTGCCCGGCTGTTTCTTCCCGCCGGAAGCCGAGCGCACTTACGACCGCTCGGTCGGCGCCTTCATCCGCGCCCTGCAGCGGGGCGGCCCACGTTCCGTCTAATCCCCCGGGCCCGCGACCGGCGGAGGGAAGCGGCCGCGGCGGGAATGCTCCGCCGGCTCGTTCTTCCCGCCGGAAGCGCTTCGACCGCCGCAGGTCACCCGGCCTCCCGGCCGCGGCACGGCACACGACTGGCAGGGCGTCGGCGGCATGGACGTATGAGTCCCCGGGAGCAGGCTTCCCGGGAGCCGCCCTTTCAGGCACGCGGTCCGAACTGCAGGGCCAATCTGACGGCCTCGGCCGCCGTATCCACCCGCCGCACGGGATCGGGGCCGCCGGACGGGTCGCGGAACTCCCAGGTGCGCAGGCCGATGACCGGCCTGCCCAGCCGTAGCGCCAGGGCGATCTCCGAAAGGGTACCGAACCCGCCGCCGATGGCGATGACGCTCTCCGCGGCCCGGACGATCAGGGCGTTGCGCATCTCCCCCATGCCGGTGGGCAGAGCCAACGACAGGTACGGGTTAGCGTCCTCGACCGTCGCGCCGGAGAGCAGCCCCACGACCAGGCCGCCCTTCTCCCGCGCGCCCCGCGCGACGGCCTCCATCACCCCGCCGTAGCCGCCGCAGACCACCGCGGCGCCAACCTCCGCCAGGAGCCGGCCCACCTCGCCGGCCAGTTCGGCCTCCTCGGGCGTGCAGCGCGACCCGCCAACGACGGCGACTACCGGCCGTCGTTTGCCGTCCATGTGTGTCTTCCCCCTATCGGATGTTCAAGGCTGTCCGCCGTTCGTCCCGGTTTCGCGCGGGCCGCCGCTTTCCCCGCCTTAGCCGGAAAAGACCGCGTCGGCGGCCAGGGTGCCGGAGATGACCACGGCCTCGAAGCCCGAGCCCGGGAAGACCCCGGCCCCGGCCAGGTACAGCCCCGGCACGGGGCTCTTCGCCCCCTGCGAGGAATCCCTTGACCGCATCATTCAGCCACATTTCAGGGAGACCGAAGTCCTCAGCCACCGCCCGTGCTTCGCGGTATATCTCGGTTTTCGGGATAAACACAGCATCAACATCCCGTGTCACGCGCACCGCATCGTAGGCGAGGGCCATCGCCGCACCACCGACAAGGTACATCTCCCCTTGTATCCCTTTCTGAACGAGCCTTTTGCCCAACTCGGTTAAGACCGCGATTATCTCGTCCCTGGTCAAGCCGTTGCTCCTCCCCTAACACCGCATAAAAGCGGTCTTATCCACAAAGATGCCACGCCGCCGAAAGGCCGCCGGGCTTTGCACCAAGGCCATGGCGTGCAGGCTCTTAAACTCCGTTGGGAACCAGAACTGATCGAGAAACCGTTCCGGCTTGCCAACCCATGCGGGAACCGGAAGGCCGTTCGTCACCACCAGGTGCTCAGAAAGCGCGGCCAGGTAAGCATCGAACCTTCGGTCGCCGGTCTTCGGGGGTTCCTCGCGCAGCATCTCCTCCCGGGTTTTTCGGTCGGCGGCGTACCAGTCGTCCAGGAAATCGCCGATGCATACCCAAAAGTCGCGCAGATCGCCGTGCCCCAATTCCTTGATACGCCGTGCGGTCTCCGAAAGTGTGAATGGCTTGTGCTTGCCCATTTTATACCACCGCATTCATTTTACAGCAACTGGGAAGACGGTACAACCATCTTCCCGTCCATGACCGCCTCAGTCACCGAAAATTGACCTCCCCGGGCGGTTATCCCGGGGAACCCTCATGCCGCAAGAGGCACCCGGCCCTCCCACTCACACCTCGAAAGAAGGGGTCGTCTCCCTTCGCTACTCCCGCCGGAAGAACCGGTGGATGGCCTCGGCGGCGGGGCGGGTCATGCCGGGCACGGCGGCCAGCTCGTCCACGCCGGCGCGCCGGATGGCCTCGATGGACGGGAAGGCCTTCAGCAGCGCCCGCCGGCGCTTGGGGCCGATGCCCTCGATCTCATCGAGCAGGGACTTCAGGCTCACGCGGACGTGCTCGGCGCGGTGGTAGGTGACGGCGAAGCGGTGCGCCTCGTCGCGCAGGCGCTGCAGCAGGTACTGCGCCGGGGAGTCCGGCGGGACCGGCAGCGGGTCGGGGCGCCCGGGGGCGAAGAGGAGTTCCTCTTCCTTCGCCAGGCCGAAGACGGGGATGTCCCCGAAGCCCAGGCGGATCATCGCCGCGTGAGCCACGCCGAGCTGGCCCTTCCCGCCGTCGATGAGGACCAGGTCGGGCAGGGGCAGGAACTTCGCCCGGCGCAGGGAGAGTTCCCCGGTGCGCACCAGGGCCTGCTCCTCGGCGGCGCGGGTGAAGCGCCGCGTTACGACTTCCTCCATGGCGGCGAAGTCGTTCGGCCCCTCGACGGTCCGGACCCTGAAACGGCGGTAGGCCGCCGGGTTGGGCCGCCCGTCCTCGAAGACGACCATGGAGGCGACGGTTTCGCGCCCCTGAATGTTGGAGATATCGAAGGCCTCCAGGCGCCCGGGCGGGCCCGGCAATCCCAGGTTCCCGGCCAGGTCGGCCAGGGCTCGCGCGCCGGAACGCTCGGCCGCGAACTGCTCCTGGAGCAGCGCCGCGTTCGCGGCGGCCATTCGTACCAGATCCTTCTTCCGCCCCCGCCGGGGGACGTGCAGGCGCACCCGCCCGCCGCGGCGCGCCGAGAGCCAGACCTCGACGGCCGCGGCGTCCTCGGCCGGTGCCACCGGCAGCAGGATCTCGGGCGGGACGAAGGCCGCGTCGCCGTAGTACTGCTTGATGAAGGCGGCCAGGACCTCGGCGTCGTCCCGGTCGGCGATGCCGCGCACGGTGAGGTGCCCCTGGCGCAGGAGCTTGCCCCCGCGGATCTCCAGGACGACCACCTCGCCCCGGTTGCCGTCCCGCGCCAGGGCGACGGCGTCCTGGTCCTCGAGGCGGGTGGAGACGATGTTCTGGCGGGCGACGACCGTCTCGATGGCCCGCAACTGGTCGCGGATCTCGGCGGCGCGCTCGAACTGCAACTCCTCGGCCGCTCTCTGCATCTCGGCCGCCAGTTTCCTGGCCAGGTCCTCGTGCCGCCCCTCGAGAAATATCAGGACCTCGCGGACCATGGCCGCGTAGCGCTCCGGGTCGACATCCCCGGTGCAGGGCCCCAGGCAGCGGCCGATGTGGTAGTTCAGGCAGGGGCGGCGGTTCTTGAACCGGGTCTGGGTGCAGGAGCGGAAGGGGAAAAGCTTTTTCAGGAGCCGCAGCGTCTCGTTGACCGCGCCGGCGCTCGGGTAGGGGCCGAAATAGCGGGCGCCGTCCTTGACCTGGCGCCGGGTAATGAAGACGCGCGGGTATTCCTCGTTGACGGTGACCTTGATGAAGGGGTAGCTCTTGTCGTCCTTGAGGATGACGTTGTAGCGCGGGCGGTGCTCCTTGATGAGGTTGGACTCGAGGATCAGGGCCTCGATCTCGCTGGCGGTGACGATGAAGTCCAGTTCGGCGGCGCGGGCCAGCATGGCCTGCACCTTGTCCGGCTGGGCGCCCGTGAAATAGGAGCGCACCCGCGCCCGCAGCGAGACGGCCTTCCCGACGTAGAGGACCGTCCCCTCCGCGTCGCGGAAAAGGTAGACCCCTGGCTGCTCCGGGAGACTGGCGGCCTTCTCGGCGAGCGACGGCTTCTCGATGGCTTCAGGTCCCTCCATGGCGTTTTCTCTCCCTGCGCCCATTATACCCGAAGAACGGACGGCACTGCGCAAGGCATTGACCGCTCCGGATCCCGGTGTACAACCCTTTGGCCGCCCGGGTCGAGGCGCCGGCTTTCCAATGGAAGCAGCGCGTGGTAGAATGAAGAACAAGACACCTGAAAGCCTGTCGACTCCGCGAATGGGGGCCCGGGACAGTGGTGCGCCTGTCACGCAGGTTGAACAAGATCGATATCGACTCGTATCTGCCGGCGCTTAAGCGCTTCTTCGCCGAACGGGAGGACGTTCTGGCCGTCTACCTGTACGGCTCCTACGGCACTCCCGACCAGACCCCGCTCAGCGACGTCGACCTGGGCATCCTTCTGCGCCCGGGTGTCACCGACAGGTTCAGAAGCTTCCTGGACCTTCAAGCCGCAGTCAGCGACATCACCCACGAAGAAGACGTCAATGTCATCATCCTCAACGACCTCCCGGCGCTGATGCAGTTCAATATCATCTCCACGGGGCGCCTCATCCACGAGCGGGACCCGGAGGCGGTCAGCGATTTCCTGGAGCAGGTCTGCAAACTCTACGGGGACTACATCACGGACTACCGCGCGTTCTGCGCGGAGTACGACGCGGCCCTCCGGGAGGCCTACCGCCATGGTCAACAGGGATAAGCTCAGGGACAAGATCTCCTATATTGAAGAATGCCTGAGAGACCTGACCGGACTCTCTGCAATACCCCGGGAGCGCTTTATCTCTGACCGCATCTCCTACCACGCCGCCGTCCGCATCCTGCAGACCGCCATCGAGGCCATGATCGACGCCGCCAACCACATTGTCGCACGGGAGAGACTGGGGACGCCGAAGTCCTACGCCGAAGCCTTCAAGCTTCTCGCCAAGGCCGGGGTTATCCCCCGCGACTTCCTGCCGACCGTCGAGAAAATGGTCCGGTTCCGCAACCAGGCGGTGCACCTGTACGAGGACATCGATCCCGCGGCCGTCCACGACATCCTGCGGCACCACCTGACCGACTTCCGCGAGTTCATCGGGCAAATCGTCCGGCGTTACTTCTAGGAGCGGGTGACAGCACTGCGGAAGGCATTGACCGCTCCGGCATCATGGTTCTTCCCAGTAAACACTCACCCATTCGGGATAGTAATTGCCATAATAGCCGTGTCCACCGGTCAGGCCGCGTATTAATTCTGTCTCCCGGCCGCCGGCAAAGGGTTTTGTATACAGCGAACCGCTGTCATAACGGTTCAACCGCAGGTAAAGAAGGTTTTGCCCGTCCGGGGAGACCTTCGGCGCATAATCGGCGGTATCCGCCGGGCCGCTGGTAAGGCTTTTCACATCTCCGGTGTCCGTCCTTTGCCAGATCCGCTGTCCGGGCACCAGCACACCCCCCTTAAAACCGTCCCACCACACGTTTTCTTTGCCGCGGCAGAACAGCAAGTGATACGGTTCGGCGGGCGACCAGACCGGCTGGGTATCCACCTGCCCGGCGCTCCCGCAATCGGTGATGCTGCCGGACCGCATATCCGCCAGGTAAAGGCGCTTGTCCACCGTGGCATCACGGCCATACCCGTCCATATAAGCCAGCCGGGAGCTGTCGGGAGACCAGGCCAGCCACTGAGGGTATTTCAGTCCTGCACCCAACTCGAGAGGGCGGCCGGGTCGTTGAACGTCCAGCACCCTGATGTCCACACCGTCCGCGGCCAGAGAAGGTGAGCCAGGCTCCAGGTAATATGCGAGATAACGCCCATCCGGTGACCACCGGAAGCCGGTGGCGGACCGGGTATAAAAGTACTCTCCCGGTGGGTAGGGTTCACCATCCGTCAACAGGTTTGTGATTTTCCCCCCCAAGGTGATCTGGTCTATCAGTAGCGGCCGCTCCCGAGTCCGGGGCAAAGAAACGGCTATGCTCTGCCCGTCAGGTGCCCAGGCAAAATGGCCAACACCGCTTTTGTCCGGCAGAAGCTCGGAGACCGTTACTCTTCCGTTGTCCTCAAGGGAGGCTATTTTCAGATTACCGTCCCGGGCATAATCACCCCCGGACCCCTGAGTACTGAAGGCGATAATATTTGCCTTGGGCGACCAGCCCGGCACCCTGCCGTCCAGCGTGTCCCATACCGGTCTCGGGTCAACCCGGAAAGCACCCGTTCCATCGGCTTTTACCACCCAAAGGTAGGGTTTGGCGCTGTAGATGTCCTGCGAGTCATAATGAAGATACGCCAACCACCGTCCATCGGGAGACCAGCCGACTATTTCCACAGCCCCATCCGCGGTTACCTGCACCGGCGCCGAACCGGCCCGACCGCCGTCCACCAGCCATAAACGACCGTTATTGGTTAAAGCCACCCTGGCCGGGAAGGAAGAATTGTACACCCTTTCCGGTTTCTCGGGCGGGGCGGAGATGATGCGTACAGTTTGCGTTACAAGGTCATAGTCAACACCTGCGCCCAGGGCTTCGGCCAAGAACCTCGCGGGCGCTACAAGTCTGTTATTGACAACCTGCGCCGGGAGATCCAGGAGGATACGCTCACCGTTTCTCAAAACTTCTCGGCTGCCGGTGACCAGTTTTATGGTATTCCCCTCTTTAATAATGGTTACCGTCTCACCGGCAGGGTCCCAGTGCACCTGGGCCCGAAGGGCCTCTGCCAGGCTGCGTACAGGCACCAGTATATGGCCCTCCCGGCAGATCGCCGCTTCAAGATCCATTGTTTTGCCGTCGACAGTCGTCACTGTTGCCGTCCAGCCGGCAAAGGCAGGAGCGGCCGGGAAAAGACATAATGCCAGGAGAAGTATTGTACTCCTGGCCGCGCGCCAGAGCGCCAACCCCTTCCAAAAAAGGCTCCAGGCCACCAGCACCGCCAGGAGCCATGGATTGAATGGTGGCACCCACGCCGTCTGCACCCACATCATCCCCCCTGATTAAGACGTGCCAAGAAGATTCTACCCAAGCCCAAGCCGGCCTTCATCCTCCTCGGGTGCCGCCAGCCGGAGATCACGAAGCCGGGCCGGGCGGGCCTTTTCAGTCCGAGGCGGCGGCCTGCCTCTCGGCCTCTTCGGCGCCGCCGTCCAGCAGGCCCTTGTGTCCGATGACCTCCAGTATGCTCAGCAGGGAGATCAGCCAGGCCAGGGTGGACTCGGCCCCCTGGTTCGGGTTTACTCCCTGGGGCATGAGCCCGTCGCAGCAGCCCCCGGTGGTAAAGTCATAGAGGGGCAGGTTCAGGTCGTTGGCGCCCAGGAACCAGTTCAGGGCGCGCAGCGCCTCGCGCATCCACTGGTTGTCGCCTGTGGCGCGGAAGGCCTCCAGGCAGGCCCCGACGAGGGCCATGGCGTCCACCGGCTGCTGGTCGAAGCGCGCCCGGGTGCCGCCGCGGACGCACCAGCCGGCGTTGCCGACCGGGGAGAGGTGCCCCTCCGGCGCCGTCTGCAGCCGCAGAAGCCAGCGCAGGCTGGCCAGGCCGTCCTCCAGCATGGCCCGCTCCCCCTGCCGGCGGCCGGCCAGGATCAGGGCGCGGGACAGGGTGGCGTTGTCGTAGGTGACCCGGTCCTCGAACCAGAGCCAGTCGCGCCGGGTGTAGGCCCTGAACTGGTCGTGCAGCCGCCGCGCCAGCATCCGGGCGGCGCGCCTGGCGCGGGCGTCGCCGGAGTAGACCTCGAGGTAGGCGTGGAGCCCGATGAGGGTGAAGGCCCAGGCGCGCGGCGCCGTCAGGTCGCTCACGGCCGCCAGGGCGTCGTTGAAGAGCCGCGTCGCCAGGGCGCGCAGCGCCTCGCCCGGCGCATCCCGCACGGTAACCCCGAGCGCCCACATGGCGCGGCCGTGGGCGTCTTCGCTGCCGACCTCCTCGAGCCAGCGGCGGTCGTACGACATGAAGTTGCGGAAGCGCCCCCGCTCGCGGTTGAAGGCGTGCAGCAGGAACGAGAGGTACTTCTGCGCCAGCGGGACGGTACTCTTGTGGCGGTAAACGGCGTGGTACAGGTCGGCCGCGATCAGGGCGCGGGCGTTGTCGTCGACGCAGTATCCATGCTCCCGATCGGGCACCGTGTAGGCGCAGTGCTGCAGCATCCCCGTGTCGTCGGTCATGGCCAGCATATGCTTGAGGTCGGGCGGGGGCAGCTTGTCCAGGACCTTGGCCGGCGAGTCCTCGCGCGCCGCGGGCCGGGGCCTGCTCCGTCGCCGCTGGAGCACCCGGTCGAACAACTCGTGGTAGCGGCGCGCCACCTCGCACCAGATCATCCGGCGGCCGTACTGGTAGGCGCGCTTGCGCATGGCGTTGCACTCGTGCTCGTTTTCCAGCAGGTCGTTGATCTCCCGCGCCATGGCCCGGGGGTCGTCGAAGGGCACCAGCCGGCCGCGCCCGTCGGCCAGCAGTTCCTCGGCGTGCCAGTAGGGCATGGAGATGACAGCCTTCCCCGCTCCCACGGCGTAGGAGAGGGTGCCGGAGGTGATCTGCGCCGGCGACCTGTAGGGCGTGACAAAGATGTCGGCGGCCAGAAGGTAGCGGAGAAGCTCGTCGTCGTCCACGTATTTATTATCAAAACGGACGTGAGCGTCGAGACCCAGCCGGTTGACCAGCTGGTGAAGGCTGTTCCGGTAGGCGTCGCCCGTAGCCCGCAGGACGTGGGGGTGCGTGGCGCCGAGGATGATGTAGATGACGTCCGGATGCTCGGCGATGACCTCCGGCAGGGCCTTGATCACGACCTCGAATCCTTTGCCGGGATGCATCAGGCCGAAGGAGAGAATCACCTTCCGCCCCTCGACCCCCAGGGTGTCCTTGTAGAACACGGGGTCGACAAAAGCGACGTCCGGAATGCCGTGCGGGATAAAGACCACCTGCTCCTCGGGCAGGCCGTAGACCTCGTGCAGGATCCGCTTCCCCCGCTGGCTCATGGCGACAACGGTTTCGGAGCAGCGGGCGAGGTCCAGGAGGATGGCCCGCTGGTGGGGGGAAGGCTCGGTGAGAATGGTGTGCAGCGTGGTGACCACCGGCACGCGCACGTTGTCCAGGAGGTGCAGGAGGTGGGCGCCGCACCTGCCGCCGAAGATACCGTACTCGTGCTGCACCGCCAGCAGGTCCACCTGGCAGACATTGAGGAAGTCGGCCGCCCGCAGGTAGTCCGGTACGCTGCCCTCCCTGATGTGAAACTTGACCCGCTGGGGATAGGAATAGCCGCCGTCGGTGTCGTCCATGGCCAGAACACCCACCTCGCAGGCCCCGGGCCTCGTGGCCTCGAGCGCGTCAGCCAGGTCTTCCGTGAACGTGGCGATGCCGCACTTGCGCGGCGGGTAGGTGCCCAACAGCGCCACCTGCCGCCCGTTACCGCTCCTCGAACATCCGTTCATGGTCAGCATCCCTCCCTTCGTGGTCTTATCGCCGTTGGTGTCCCCCGCTAAAAAAGCCACTTTTTGACGTCGTTAATGTTCACCGTGGCGATGCCCGAGGCCCAATCCGACATGGCGTAGGGCAGAATAAGGTGCTCCCCGTGCAGCACGGCCCCGCAGCTGTACACGACGTTGGGAACGTAGCCCTCGCGCTCGTACTCGTTGGGGGCCAGGATGGGCCGCGGCAGGCGCCCGATGAGCTTCGCCGGGTTCTCCAGGTCCAAGACGTCGATCCCCAGGTAGTATTTCCGCATCGGGCCCACCCCGTGGGTGATCACCAGCCATCCGAATTCGGTCTCGATCGGGGCACCGCAGTTGCCGATCTGCACGAATTCCCAGGGGTTCTCGGGGCCGCGGATCAGATGGGCGTCGCCCCAACAGAAGGGGCTGTCGGAGAAGGCGACGTAGTTGCACTCGTTGTCGATGCGCGACAGCAGGGCGTACTTGCCGTTGATGCGGCGGGGGAAGAGGACCACCCCTTTGTTCTGCACGGCGTTGCCGGTCAGCGTCCAGGACTTGAAGACGCGGAAGTCCCTGGTTTCCAGCACCTTCGACACACCGGCGTGGCCGTTGTAGCCGGTGTAGGTGCCGTAGTAGGTCGCCTCCCCGTCATCGTCGACGAAGCGCACCCAGCGCACGTCCTCAATGCCATGGTTCTCGTTCTCCACGACCGGCATGAGGATACGGCTGGAATAGCGCGTCTCGCGCCCGAACTTGGCGACGTAGGCCGTCTCGCTCATCCACCGGACGGCGATGTCGATCTCGGTCCCAAGCCTCCTGGGGAGAACGCGCCGGGCATCGGTCTTGATCAGCAGTTCCTCCAGGTCGGACGGCGTGAACTCCAGGGGCAGCCTTTCCACTATCTCCGCCAGGGCCTTGCTGTAAGCGCTGCGCTTCTCCAGGTAGGCCCGAAAGATGTCCCGGCGGAATTTTTGTGCGGGCAGCCGCTCGGGCAGCACCAGGAAATCGCAGATCGGCCGCGTCTTAACGTCGAGTTCCTCGTCGATGACGCAGGAGCGGAACTCCAGCGAGGAGATGTGCCCCTCGCCGATGCTCCGGAAAGACAGGAGATACCGTGTCTCCCCCTTGCGCAGGTTCTTCTGGTCCGGGTGCAGCACCATCGAGGGGTTGGCGATGCCTACCGCCTGCACGGAGTACTCGGCGGTGAAGTAGGCCCCGATGAGCAGCTTGCGGTTCTCCGAGGGCTCGGCGCCCGCTGGGACACAGTGCCTGACGCCCTCGTAGTGTTTCAGGAGGATGTCCTCCAACCGCTGGTGACGGTAGGCGAATTCCTCCATCACGTCACCCAGCATGGAGGGTACTTCTTCCTCGGGAACGGACATTATCCGCCGGATGATCCGGGCGGCGCGTCCGCTGCCGGGCGTGAAGAACCGGGCGATCACCCGCGAGCTGTCGGCGGACCGGATCTCGGCGATCCTCTGGACCGGGATGCAGGGCTCGTCAAGACGCAAGTCGCTCAGCCACCTTTGCTTTGGATTGGCGTTAGTTAGGGTTATGACTCTTCGACCAACCTTAGAATCTCTGCGACCTTCTCCCGGACCAGTTCCGCGTCGCCCCTGGCCTCGACGTTGAGCCTCAGCACCGGCTCGGTATTGGACATGCGCAGGTTGAAGCGCCACTCGGCGAAGTCCAGGCCGATGCCGTCGGTCTCGTCGACGCGCCGGGCACGGAACTCGTAGTACGCGCGGACGCGGGCCAGGGCCGCCGCCGGGTCGCGCACGACGCGGTTGATCTCACCGCTTATGGGGTAGCGCCGCTTGCGCTCTTCCACCAGTTCCGAGAGCTTTTTTCCCGTCTCGCTCATCAACTGGAGAACCAGGAGCCAGGGGACCATCCCGCTGTCGCAGTAGGCGAAGTCGCGGAAGTAGTGATGCGCCGACATCTCGCCCCCGTATGCGGCGTCCTCGGCGCGCATGCGTTCCTTGATGAAGGCGTGCCCCGTCTTGCTCTGGACGGGTATCCCGCCCGCCTCGCGTACGATTTCGACGGTGTTCCAGGTCAGGCGGGGGTCGTGGATGATCCTGGCCCCCGGGTGACGCTTGAGCATCTGCTGCGCCAGCAGGCCGACGATGTAGTAGCCCTCGACGAAGCCGCCGTTCTCGTCGAAGAGGAAGCAGCGGTCGAAGTCGCCGTCCCAGGCGATGCCGAGGTCGGCGCCCTTCCGCCGCACGGCCTCGGCCGTGGCCGCGCGGTTCTCCGGCAGCAGGGGGTTCGGCACCCCGTTGGGGAAGCGGCCGTCGGGCTCGAAGTAAAGCTTGCGAAACGTAAAGGGCAGGCGCTTTTCCAGCAAGTCGATCACCGGCCCGGCGCAGCCGTTGCCGGCGTTGCAGACCACCGTGAAGGGCTTCAGGCGGGCCGTGTCCACGTAGCGCAACAGGTGGGCAACGTAGCGCTCGCTGGTGTCCACCCGCCGGACCGTCCCGGGAGTGACCCCCGCGGCCCGTCCCGCGTCCCCGGCCTCGGCCAGGGCCTGAATCTCCCGCAGGCCGGAGTCGCCGCTGATCGGCCGCGCCTCCTCGCGCACCAGCTTCATCCCGTTGTAATCCGCGGGGTTGTGGCTGGCGGTGACCATAATTCCCCCGTCGACCCCCAGGTCAAAGGTGGCGAAGTAGACCTGCTCCGTCCCGCACAGGCCGATGTCCAGGACGTCCACCCCACTCGAGGTCAGCCCCCGGCTCAGGGCGGCGCCGAGGGCGGGGCCGGTCAGACGCACATCACGCCCGACCACCACCGCCCGCGGCCGCAGGAAGGCGGCGTAGGCCCGTCCGATGCGGAAGGCGATCTCCTCGTTCAGTTCTTCGGGCACCCGGCCCCGGATGTCGTAGGCCTTGAAGCAGGTAAGGGCGCCCGGGCGCTCGTCAACCGTCTTATCCAGTCGCCCTTCCTCCCTTCTTACAGATTCTCCACCAGTTTCTTTATCTCTTCGGCCCGGCGGCGGGACGCGATCAGCGTTTTGCGGCCGGCGCGGACGACGATCAGGTCCTCGACGCCGACCAGGGCCACCAGCTCCTCCGGGTCCTCGGCATAGACCAGGTTGCCGCGCGCGTCCAGGGCGCGCACCCGGCCGCGGGCGGCGTTGCCCTCCCCGTCCTTCGCCAGGAAGGCCTCCAGGGCCGGCCATCCCCCGACGTCGCTCCAGGAAAAGGGCGCGGCGATGACCCGCACGTCGGCCGCTTTCTCCATCACCCCGTAGTCGACGGAGACGGCCGGAACGGCGGCGAAAACCCGGCGCATTTCTCCCGCCCACCGGGGCGTGCCGTCATGGCGCGCCAGTTCCCTGAAATACAGGTAGTGATGCGGCAGATGCCTCTCGATCTCGGCGCCGATCGCCTCCGCCGTCCAGACAAAGATCCCGCTGTTCCAGAGGAAAGTGCCCTTCCGGAGATAGGCGCGTGCCGTTTCGTAGTCCGGCTTTTCCTTGAAACGCACCAGGCGGAAGTGAGCCAGGCCGTCGTCCTCGCCCACCTTTTCCCCCAGTTCCAGGTAGCCGTACCCCGTGGCGGGGTAGTCGGGCTTGATCCCGAACGTATACAGCGCCCCGGAAGCGACCGCCCCGCGCGCCGCGGACAGGACGGCCCTCTGGAAGGCCCCCGCCGGTTCAATGACGTGGTCCGCGGGCAGGACAGCCATCACCGGGTTGCCGAACCGGCGGCGGCACAGGGCGGCGGCGAGGGCCACCGCGGCCGCCGTGTCCCGCCGCATGGGCTCGCCGATGACGTTTTCCACCGGGACCACCGGCAAATGCTCGCGCGCCAGGGATACGAACCGCGCCCCGGTCAGGACCAGCGTGCGATCCGGCGGCACCAGGGTGGCGATCCGCCGGTAGGTGGCCTGCAGCAGCGACTCCTCACCGAAGAGGGAGAGGAACTGCTTCGGCTTTTCGCGGGTGGAAAGCGGCCAGAAGCGGGTCCCGGCGCCACCGGCGATGATCACCGCCACCAGGTTTTCCGATCCGCACTGCGTCACTGTTGCTGCATCCCTCCTTGCGCGTTCTAGGGCAGCGGGAGACGGCCGTGGTTCAGGCACAACTCGACCAGCTCCGCGACGCGGGCCGTCCCCACGCACATCACGGTGTCCGCCCCGCCCCAGTAAAGCTTCAGCGTGCCGTCGTCCTCCGGGACGGCGCCGCAGGTGAAGACGACATTGTGCACGTACCCGGTAATCTCCCAGGGGTCCTCGGGCTGCAGAATCCAGTCGTCGGCCACGCCCAGCACGCGGGAAGGGTCGTCCAGGGCGTGCAGGGCGACGCCGAGCCGGTAGACGCTGCCGTCCATGGTCGGGAAGACGCCATGGAAGATGTTCAGCCACCCCCGGTCGGTCCTGACCGGCGGAGCCCCCGGCCCGATCTTCATCTCGTCCCAGTGGTAGGGCGCCGGCTTGATCACCACCCGGGAATCCCCCCAGTGCACCAGGTCCGGGGAGTAGGAGATCCAGATGGACCACGGCGCGATGTGGGTGTGGGGCCTGTCAAGCCGGGCGTACCGCCCCCCGAAGCGCTCGGGGAAAATGACCACGTTGCGCTGATCGGCCTCGGTGATCAGCGCCACGCGCTCCACCCGCGCGAAGTCCCGCGTGCGGGCCAGCCCGATGCGCACCCCGTGCCGCGAGTAGGCGCTGTAGGTCAGCAGGTACTCGTCCTCGCAGGGGCAGATGCGCAGGTCCTCGACGCCGAACTCCTCGTAGACGGCGAAGACCCCGGTTTCAGCGGGAGTCATGAAGGGCTCGGGACGCACGCGGAAGCGGAAGCCGTCCTCGCTCTCGGCCAGGCCGATGATCGACCGGCCGTTTTGCCGGTGGGCGCGGAAGAGCATGATGTAGCGCCCCCCGTGTTTCACCACCCCGGCGTTGTGCACCGTGGCCACCGGGTAGGGCACGTCGTCCCTCGTCAGGATGGGGTTTTTCGGGTAACGGGTCACGATCGCCTCGCGCATTTCACGCCCCCTTTACTGTTTACTGCGCCGTCGCCGTCGCCCCGCCGGCTTCGCCCCGCCCGGCGCGTTCCAGGACCCGCCGGTAGACCCGCAGGTAGTCGTCCACCATGCGGTCGGCGGTGAAGCGCTCCTCCACCAGGGCGCGGCAGCGGGCGCGGTCGATCTCCCCCGCCCGCGCCACCGCCTCGACGGCCTCGTCCACGCCGTCCGCCAGGAAGCCGGTCTCCCCGTGCCGGATGATTTCCGGCATGCTCCCGCGGTTGAAGGCGACCACCGGGGTGCCGCAGGCCATGGCCTCGACCACCGAGAGCCCGAAGGGCTCGGCGAAGTTGATCGGGTGCAGGAGAGCCAGCGCCCCGCCCAGCAGGGTGTCACGCTCGGCCGGTCCCACGCTGCCGACGTATGTCACCCGGTCACCGTCCAGGTGCGGCTCGACTTCCCGCGCGAAATACTCCCGGTCCTGGATGATGCCGGCCATAATCAGCCGGCGCCCGGCGCGGCGGGCGATCTCGACGGCCTCCCGCGCCCCCTTGTCGTGGTGCATACGGCCGAAGAAGAGCAGGTAGTCCGCGGCCCGGGGGCGGAAGGTGAAGTTCTCGACGTCGATGCCGTGGTGGACAGTGGCGATGTACTGCAGTTCCGGGGAGCGGTCGGCGTCGCTGATGGAGACGTAGTAGGCCCGCCCGTCATACTTCTTGTAAACGGGCAGGATCCGCGGCGACGAGAAGCCGTGGATGGTGGTGAGCACCGGCGTCTCGACCAGCCCGCTGTAGGTCAGGGGCAGGAAGTCGAAGTGGTTGTGGATCAGGTCGAACTCCCCGGCGGACTCGAAGACCTCGGCAATGTGCAGGCACTCCCAGACCTTGGGGTGAACCGCAGGGTCTTCCTCGTATCCCGCCGGGCACACCGCCCGCAGCCGGCCCTTGGTCAGGGAGTCGGCCGTGGCGAAGAGCGTGACGTCGACGCCCCTGGCGACCAGCCCCTCGGTCAGCAGGGAGACCACCCGCTCCCATGGTCCGTAGTGGCGGGGCGGCGTCCTCCAGGCGATCGGGGAAAGCATGGCCACGCGCATCCATTATCACCTCCCGTCGGAACCCGCTGCGCAGGGTTGCCTGAGGCCGGAGACGGTCCCCGCAGGGACCTGATCGTCATCCGCGCTGGAATGGCAGCTTCACAAGAACGGCGGGATTGCAAAAAGGATACTGGGCACCGCCCCTACCGCATATTAAAATTATACCATGGCCCATAAATCCAGGTGTAGGCTCCGTTCCCGGCAGCCTTCAACGAGCGTCGGCAGGGCCCGATATGTCTGCCGCACCCGATACCGGCCACAAGGAAGGGCCTTGGGCACAACAACTCCGTAAGGGTGGTACAATGTCCCGCACGCTGGTCAATTATCTGGTGGTTTGTCTTCTATTCCTGGACGGCCTGGGGCTGGCGGTTTCGGGGTTTGTCCGGTGGCTGATCCTGCCCGGGGGCGGAGGCGGGCGGGGCGGGAGACACGCCGCGGGGGCGGTCTTCGTTTTCTCCCGTCACACGTGGGAGGACATCCACATTTGGCTGGCCGTGATCTTCATGGGCCTGGCGGCGGTGCACATCGCCCTGCACTGGCGGTGGATCCTGCAGGTGACCGCACGGCTGTTCAGCGGCAGACAGTGCTGACGGAAGGCGCAGGGGAAACCTCGAGCCTGCAGAAGAAAACAGAAAAGGGGACCGTGCCCAACGAGGCAGGTCCCCTTTTACCTGGCTCTCCTTCGGCGCTCCGCGGGACCGCCCGCGAAACCTTCGCCCCGGCGACCGCGGACCCCGCAGCACTGACGAAAGCTACCTCCGTCAATGGCCGGCCTGAAGACCGGCCTGCCTCAGAATGCTCTTCACCGTTTCGGGGTCCAGGTCCTTGCGAGGGTGTATTGTCTACACGTGTCTATCCTCTTCCGATGCGCCGCTGCCCCTTTACCGCCCCGCGGCGGCGCGGGCCGGCGGGGACCCGAGGAGCTTCGCCAGGAAGCGCCCGGTGTGGGACTCCGGCACGCCGGCCACCTCTTCGGGAGTGCCGGCGGCGACGACCCGGCCGCCGCGCTCCCCGCCCTCGGGGCCGAGGTCGATGATCCAGTCGGCGGTCTTGACGACGTCGAGGTTGTGCTCGATGACGACCACGGTGTTGCCGGCCTCGACCAGGCGGTGCAGGACGTCCAGGAGGCGGGCGACGTCGGCGAAGTGCAGGCCGGTGGTCGGCTCGTCCAGGATGTAGAGGGTGCGGCCGGTGGCCCGCCGCGATAGTTCGGCGGCCAGCTTGACCCGCTGCGCCTCGCCCCCGGAGAGGGTGGTCGCCGGCTGGCCGAGCCGGATGTAGCCCAGGCCCACGTCCTGCACCGTCTTCAGACGGCGGTAGATCTTCGGTATCGGGGCGAAGAACTCGACGGCCTCGTCGACGGTCATGTCCAGGACGTCGGCGATGCTCTTCCCCTTGTACTTGACCTCCAGCGTCTCGCGGTTGTAGCGGCGGCCCTTGCAGACCTCGCAGGGGATGTAGACGTCGGGCAGGAAGTGCATCTCGATCTTGATGATCCCGTCCCCCTGGCAGGCCTCGCAGCGCCCGCCGCGCACGTTGAAGGAGAAGCGCCCCGGCTTGTAGCCGCGCACCCGCGCTTCCGGGGTGCGGGAGAAGAGTTCCCGGATGTCGGTGAAGACCCCGGTGTAGGTCGCCGGGTTGGAGCGCGGCGTGCGGCCGATGGGCGACTGGTCGATGTTGATGACCTTGTCCAGGTGTTCGAGGCCGCGCATGGCGTCGTGCTCCCCCGGGTGGGCGCGCGCGCCGTGCAGTTCCCGGGCCAGGGCCGAGTACAGGGTCTCGTTGACCAGGGTGCTCTTGCCGGAGCCGGAGACGCCGGCAACGCAGACGAACAGTCCGAGAGGGATGGCCACGTCGATCGACTTCAGGTTGTGCGCCCGCGCCCCGAGGATTTCGACCCACCGTTCCCCGGTCGGGCGGCGGGCTTCCGGCACCGGGATGGAGAGGCGGCCCGAGAGGTACTTGCCGGTCAGGGATTCGGGGTGGCGCTCGATGACCTCCACCGGACCGGCGGCCACCACCCGGCCGCCATGCACGCCGGCGCCCGGGCCGATATCGATGATCCAGTCGGCGGCGCGCATGGTCTCCTCGTCATGCTCGACGACGATCAGGGTGTTGCCCAGGTCGCGCAGGCGCTTCAAGGTGTCGAGCAGCCGGGCGTTGTCCCGCGGGTGCAGGCCGATCGAGGGCTCATCCAGGACGTAGAGGACGCCCATCAGCCCGGAGCCGATCTGCGTCGCCAGGCGGATGCGCTGCGCCTCGCCGCCGGAGAGGGTCCCCGCCGCGCGGTCCAGGGTCAGGTAGTCGAGCCCGACGTCCACCAGGAAGCCCAGGCGGGCCCTGATCTCCTTGAGCACGCGCCGCCCGATGAGGGCCTCGCGCTCGGTCAGGTCGAGGCCGTCGCAGAAGGACAGCGCCTCCCGGATGGTCAGGGCGGCCACCCCGGCGATCGAGCGCCCGCCGACCTTGACGGCCAGGGCCTCGGGCTTGAGGCGCGTGCCCTGGCAGTCCGGGCAGGGCCTGGTCCGCATGAGCTGCTCGATCTCCTCCCGCACGTGGTCGGAGGTGCTCTCCTTGAAGCGGCGGGTCAGGTAGGGGATCACGCCCTCGAAGGCCGCGCGGTACTCCCGCTTGACGCCCCGCGTGCTGCGGTAGACGAAGCGGACCTTCTCCCCCCGCGTGCCGTAGAGGATGGTCTCCAGGTGTTCCGGGGCCAGCCTGGCGACCGGGGCCATCAGGTCGAAGCCGTAGTGGGCGGCCAGCCCCTCCAGGAGGTGGTAGTAGCTGGACCACCAGGACCAGCCGGCCACCGCGCCCTCGTAGAGGGACTTGCGGTGATCGGGCACGACGAGGTCGGGGTCGATCTCCATCCGCACGCCGAGGCCGGTGCAGGTCGGGCAGGCCCCGAAGGGGCTGTTGAAGGAGAAGAGGCGCGGGGCGATCTCGCTGAAGGAGAAGCCGCAGTCCACGCAGGCGAAGTTCTGGCTCAAGACCTGCTCCTCCCCGCGGTCGGGCAGGTCGATGACGACCAGGCCGCCGGCCAGCTTGGCCGCCGTCTCCAGGGAGTCCGCCAGGCGGCTCGTGATCCCGGGCCGCACCACCAGGCGGTCCACGACGATCTCAATGTTGTGCTTCCTGTTCTTGTCGAGGCGGATGTCCTCGGCGGCCTCCCGCAGCTCCCCGTCGACGCGCAGGCGGACGAAGCCCCCGCGGCGCGCCTCCTCGAGGACGCGCCCGTGCTCGCCCTTCTTCCCGCGCACGACCGGGGCCAGGACCTGCAGCCGGGTGCCTTCGGGCAGGGCCATGATCTGGTCGACCATCTGCTCGATGGCCTGCCCGGCGATCGGGTGCCCGCAGTGGGGGCAGTGCGGCCGGCCGATACGGGCGAACAGGAGGCGCAGGTAGTCGTAGATCTCGGTCACCGTGCCGACGGTGGAGCGGGGGTTGTGCGAACGGGCCTTCTGGTCGATGGAGATGGCCGGGGAGAGCCCCTCGATGTAGTCGACGTCGGGCTTGTTCATCTGGCCCAGGAACTGGCGGGCGTAGGCCGACAGCGACTCCACGTAGCGGCGCTGGCCCTCGGCGTAGATGGTATCGAAGGCCAGGGACGACTTCCCGGAACCCGACAGCCCCGTCAGGACCACGAGCCGGTCGCGGGGAATCTCGACGTCGATGTTCTTCAGGTTGTGGACGCGCGCGCCCTTGACGACGATCTTGTCGAGCATTCAGTTATCGTCTTCTCTCCAGTAATCCTGATACCGCTCCCAGATTTCCGGCCTTTCCAGATCGCTTGCCAACCCGCGAACGATCGGATCGAGGTACCGCCGGTCTAAGCGGGATCCGATACGCTTGATTATTCCCCGTACATCTTGCTGATCTTGGCTGCGCTCAGAGATAATCTTATGAATGATAAGGTCTTCAGGACTGCAAATCTTTATTTCAACGCCATGTATCTTGCGGGCAACCGCCCGCTTTATGGCCATCTCTTCATAGGGCAGTTGGCCGAAAATAAAATCGATACGGAACCCTTCGGGGGCTTTAGCAGGTAAGACCCTGGTTTCCCTGACAAACCCCGGCGGGTCTTCAACCAGCAGTTCAAACTCGGCGGTCATAGATTGAAGCAGCCGGGGAATGTCGTCCTCGGCCACCCAAACCGTAAGGTCAACGTCAACCGTCGCCCGCGATATACCCCATACCAGGTTGGCCACACCGCCGATGACCATATAAGGGACGGCGTGCCTGTCAAGAAATCGCGCCACCCTGACCAGCGTACCCTCAAATCCGGTCACGGCAAACTCTCACTTTCCCGAGCTTCTCACGCATCATACGGATACCGGAAACACCGGAGCGGCTGACACACTCGTTTTCTCTGTGAAGACCGAGCCACAGATCCATCATTTCGCCCACCCGGCGCAAACGGACACCGATGTCGCCGTTGTCCGGAAGCGCCGTCCTTTCCCAGGCGGCGAACCTTTCCCATTGCCGTCGGCGCTCCAGCCATTGTGCCTTGTGTATTCTCACCCTTTCGTTCACCTCGAAATTTGGCTTTTTTATTCCATTATAACCTATCCCGCGCCTTTCGCTTGCCCCGCCCCGGTCACCGGGCGCCGGACGGTCGTCGGTCGTCGGTCGTCGGGAGGGGACTGCCGCGGAGCTTAAGCCGCAGCTTGAGAAGGGCGTCCCGGATCTCGGTGGCGCGTGCGAAACGGCGCAGGACAGGAATAACAAAATGTTATCTTAACTATGAAGGAAGGTAATAATAGGTCGTCGAACGTTATGATACGATTTTCGACACCTAAAACCGTAAGGGGAGGCCTTCTCGCCATGATCCCGAAGATCTCCAAGGACAAGACCGTGTTGGAGATTCTCAAAAATTACCCGGAGGCGCGCACGGTGTTCGATCGTTACAGCAAACAATACGGCGGTTGCATCACCTGCACGGCGTTGTTCAGCACCATCCAAGAGCTGGCCGTGATCCGGGGCATTCCTCTGGATCAGATACTCACCGATCTGAACGAGGCCGTCGCCGGTCTCTGAGAGCGAACCGCCGCCCGGCCGCGACGAGGGTTGCTCCCGGCCCCCGGAGGGGGTCGGGCCGTTGTATGCGGGCGATGCCTGTGGTATCTACCGGCTCAACCATCTGGCCGGGTAGTGATCACCATGACCCGGCGCGACAATCGCCCCGCGGTTTTGTTTGGATAACGCGGCGTCCAAACCAAGGGCGACCTCCTTGAGGGCCTGCATTTCCCGGCGGAAAAGGAGGGAGTCGGTGTTCGTGCTCGTCATCATAAACTTCGGCAGATTAAGGAACTCCCGCTCCTCCGGACGCAGGCTCTCCACAAGTAACAGGTAATCGCCCGTGAAAACAAGCCCCGCCCCGGTACCGACAAAGAAAACCTGACCGGGGACGTGGCCGCCCGCGCTTTCCAACACCTGAAAAGTCTCGCCGCCTACCGTGAAGGCGTCGATGACCCGGAAACCGCCCAGGAGACCGCGTTCGCCCGTGTCGTACGCCGACCAGTCGTCCGGTGCGCGGTACCTCGTAAAGGTGTTTACC
>JASEER010000038.1 GCA_030019475.1 Thermoanaerobacterales bacterium
GTTATCGGCCGTCCCCGAAACCCCTACCGCTTGGTCATCGCCCTGGCCGTCGGGTTTCTGACGCTGAGCCTGGTTCTCTTCGGCCTGCTGCACCTGCGGGAGCAGCAGCTCCTCGCCGGGCGGGCGGAGACGCTCGAAGTCACGGGGATGGTCGAGGCCGACGAGGTCATGGCCTCCTTCAAGGTGGCCGGCAAGGTGGAGCGGTTCTTGGCCGACGAGGGGGACGAGGTGCGGCGGGGGCAGGTCATTGCCCGACTGGAGACCGACGAGCTGAAGGTTAAGGTCGCCCAAGCGAAGGCGGCTCTGGAGGCCGCGAAGGCCCAGCTCGCCAAGGCCGAGGCCTCGGTAGGGCTGCAGAGCGGGGTGACGCGGAGCCAGGTGGAGGAGGCCGAGGCGGCGGTGGAGCAGGCCCGGGCGAACCTGGATGTCTGTGAGGCCACCTGGCGGCGGATGCAGGACCTTTACGACGCCGGCGCCGTGAGCGCGCAGGAGAGGGACAAGGCCGAGGCCGAGTACAAGGCGGCGAAGGGCAAGCTGGCCCAGGCCGAGGCCGCGCTGGAGAAGGCGCGCTCCGGCCGGCTGCAGGTCAGCCTTAGCGAGGACGACGCGGCCGCCGCGCGGGCCCAGGTCGCCCTGGCGCAGGCCAAGTACGACGAAGCGCTCGTGTATCTCAACAACGCCACCCTCAAGGCCCCTCTCGGGGGGATCGTGACCCTGCGGCCCGTGGAGCCCGGAGAGACGGTGGGCGCGGGCACCCCGGTGATAAGGATCACGGATCTCAAGCATACCCGGGTGCGGGTCTACGTCAGTGAAAGCAAGATCGGGCGGGTGCGGCCCGGGCAGAAAGTGAAGGTGACCACCGAGGCCCATCCGGGACGGGAGTTCGACGGGGTGGTCCGGTGGATCAACCCGGCGGGCGAGTTCGCCACCGAGAAGGCGGTCAACGACCAGCACGACACCGATATCCGCGCCTTCGAGGTGAAGGTGGACGTGCCCAACCCGGACCTGGAGTTGAAGACGGGTATGACGGCGAAGGTGAGGTTCCCGGCAGGTGACTGAGATGCAACCGCTGGTCAAGGTGTCGGGGCTGAGGCAGTACATTCACGGCCGGTTGGTCCTGGACGGGGTGAGCTTCGAGGTCTTTCCGGGGGACCTCTTCGTTCTCTACGGCCCCTCGGGCGGCGGCAAGACCGTGCTGATCTCGATCCTGGCGGGCATCCAGGCCCACTCCTCCGGGAGGGTGGAGACCTGCGGCCGGTGGGAGACCGGGCTGGTCATGCAGGAGGAGAGCCTCTTCCCTGAGTTCACCGCCGGGGAGAACCTGCAGGCCGCCGGCTTGATACGGGGGATGGACGGGCGGTCGCTGCGCCGGCGGATGGAGGAACTGGCGGCGGAACTGCGCCTGGGCGGCGTGTGGCGCGACAGGGTCCGGCGCCTGCCCTGGGGCCCCCGCCGCAGGCTGGCCCTGGCCTGCGCCCTGGTGGCCGCGCCCCGGCTGCTTCTCGTGGACGACATCCTCTTCCGGGGCGACCCGGAGTCGAGCCGGATCATTACCGATACCGTCCGGAGCTATGTCGCCGCGGGCAACGCCTGCGTCTGGGCCACCGGACGGCGGGATGAGGCGGCCGCGCTGGCCGGCGGCGGCGCCCGGGTGGCGTTGCTGGACGGCGGCCGCCTGACCGTCTGCGACGACCCCGGGGAGTTCCTGTGGGCGACGGGGGAGGAAGGGGGCCGGCCCGGGCCGGAGGGGCCGGAGGTCGGGCGATGAACCTGCGGCGGACCCTGCGATCGATTATCGGGATCGCGTACGTGGAGAGCCTGCAGTTGTTGCGCAACCGCACCCAGGCCGTGATCTTTTTGCTCGTTCCCCTCCTGATGCACCTCTTTCTGGCCGGGGTCTACGGGGACCAGGTCCTGGTGCGCATCCCCACCGCCGTCCTGGATATGAGCCGGGGCCCCCTGAGCCGGGAGGTCGTGCACCACGTGGCCGCCGACGAGGACCTGAGGATCACGGCCTACGCCCGGGACTACGAGGAAATCAGCCGCTGGCTGAAGGCCGAGAAGGTCCGGGTGGCGGTGGTCATCCCGGAGGACTTCGACCGGGCGGTGGCGCGGGGAGAGCCGACGCGGATCCTGACCGTTATCGACGGCAGCAACATGATTTTCTGCAACGTGGCCGGCGGCGCCGTGGGAGATGTCGTCCAGGATCTCTCCGCCAGGCTGCGGGCCGAAATGATGCTGTCCGGGGGGCTTTTGACCGACCGGGTAGAGCGGATACTCAAGGCCGTGCAGTTCCCTATCACCGCCCGCTACAACCCCACCTACAACTATGCCTATTTCCTGCTGCTGGGGCTCAGCTTGTATATCCTGCAGCAGACCTACCTGCTGGGGATCGTGACCGTTGTCTCCCGGGAGAAGGAGCAGGGCACCTGGCCGCAGTGGCGCGCCCTGCCGGTCGCCATGTGGCAGGTTTACGCCGGCAAGGTGTTGCCCTACCTGGCGGTCGGCATCGTCCAGGCGGGGATGATCTGCCTGATGGGAGCGGGGCTCTTCGGGATGCCCATGCACGGGAATCTCTGGCTGTTGCTGCTGCTCACCTTCGTGTTCCTGGTGTCCGTCAGTTGTCTGGCCGTCCTGATCTCCAGCTTCACGGACCGTATCGACTCCATCCGCTTCGCCATGGTGATGGCCATGCCCTCGTTCATCCTGAGCGGGTTCACCTGGCCCCTGCAAGCCATGCACCCCATCGTCAGGGGCGTCGCGGAGTGTTTTCCGCTGACCTGGTACCTGAGCGCCTTCCAGTCCGTCACCATGAAGGGCGCGGGCTGGGAAGCGGCCGGCCCCTGCATCCTGTACATGGGCCTCCTCGGCGCGGTGTGCCTGGTGCCGGTGTTGCTGGCCGTCCGGGAGCGCGAGCGGCCGCTGAACGCCCTTCTCTACCGTATTCGCCTGCGGATCGGCGGGTAGTCGCCGGAGGTCTTACCGGATATGCGGACGTTGCGTAACATCGCCGGTATTGCTTATGTCGAGTGGCTGGCCATCATAAGGGACAGGTTCCTCTTCCTAATCGCCTTTGGAGCCGTGTTCCTCTATCTCGGCCTGTTCGGCCTGGTTTATTATGCCGGCCTGTTGACGCACATCCCGGTGGCCGTCTGGGACCAGGACCGCTCTCCGACCAGCCGCCGGATAGTGCAGATGATCGAGGCCGGCCCGCGGATGGATATCGTCCACATGGCGGGGGAACGGGCGGAGCTGGAAAGGCTGTTGCGGACCGGAACCGTGCGGGCCTGTTTCATCATCCCCGAAGACCTGGAGCAGGACATTGAAAGCGGCCGGCCGGCGCGGGTGGCGGTGGAGATTGACGGAACGAACCTCATTTACGCCTACAACCTGCGCCGGGCGGTCACCGATATCAACCGCTCCCTCGGCGCCGAACTCATGTCCGGGTCGCTGATCGCCGCCGGGGTTGAGCCCGCCCGGGCCGGGCGGATCCTGGAGGCGGTGAAGTTCGTCGGCGAGTCCCGGTATAATCCGACCTATAATTATTGCCATTTTCTCTACCTGGTCCTGATTGTCATCGCCCTTCAGCAGACCTGCCTGCTGGCCGAGGGGTTGACCCTGGCGCGGGAGAAGGAACGGAATACGTGGGTCCACTTCGCCATGTCCCCCTTGAGCAATGCCGAGGTGTTTGCCGGCAAGGTGCTGCCCTATTACCTGATAATGCTGGGCAACGCCGGCCTGGTCCTCACGGGGGCCCACTTTTTCCTGCAGCTCCCGATGCACGGGAACATCATGCTGCTGTGGGCGGCCTTCGCCCTTTTCGGGCTGGCCGTCGTGGGGCTGGGGTACTGGGTTTCGAGCCTCTGCCGGGACACGGTGCAGGCGACGATGGTTATCTGCCTCTTCAACCTGCCGATGGTTCTGGGCAGCGGTTTCACCTGGCCGGCGGATTCCATGGCGCCGGGTCTCCGGTACGCCGGCTGGCTCTTCCCGGTGACCTGGCTGGCGCACGCCGCGCGGGCCGTCACGATGAAGGGGTGCGGCTGGGACGTGCTGGCACGCGATTTCGTTATGCTGGCTGTCCTGGCACTGGTTTTCGTCTCCCTGGCGGTGGCCGGCACGCGGCGGATAAGAGGGAAGGGCGGAGATTTGAGCGGAGGGTAAAAAATGAGCAGGACGCCGTTTGATCCGGACAAGAAGCGCAGGGTTTTCGACGCCGCCGCCCGGCTGTTCGCCCGGAAGGGGTTTGAGAAGACCACGGTGGACGAGATCGCCGAGGCCGCCGAGGTGGCCAAGGGGACGGTCTACTACTACTTCAAGGGGAAGGAGGACCTGTTCCTCTTCCTGGTCGAGGAAGGGATGGCCATCCTCAAGGACCGCGTCAGGGGGGCCGTGCGGGGCGAGAAGGACGCCGGCCGGGCTTTGCGCAGGGCGCTCAGGACCCAGCTCCGGTTCTTCCGGGAGTACCGCGACGTCTGCCTCATCGTCCTCACCGAGGCCTGGGGCACTACGGCCCGCCAGGAGAAACTGCAGCAGATGATCGGCGATTACTACACGGTGCTGGAGGAGATCGTCGACCGGGGCATCGCGGAAGGCGTCCTCCGCGCCCGGGACAGCGAGGTGGTCTGCGGCGCCCTGTTCGGCATGACCGTCATGGTCGCCCTGCACTTCTTCCGCCGGCCGGGGCCGGCGGACTGGGACCTTATCGGCGACGAACTCGAAAACATCCTCCTCCGCGGCCTTTTAAGTTCGGGGTCAGGCACTTAACTTAAAAGCGGCGGGAGCGCGACGGGAAACCGCCGGTTTTCCCTGGGGGATCGGGGAAGAGGTGACGCGAAATACAGGAGGTGAGCTTGGTGTTCGGCTGGGGTCTGAAGAACCGGACCGTGAAGGAACTGCGCAAGAACCAGGGGCTCACGGCGCGGGAAGCGGCCATAAAGCTTAAGGTCGACACCGTGGACGTGTTGAAGGTCGACAACCTGAAGCTGAAGGACGTGCCGGAGCCGTTACGGAGCAGGCTCACGCCGCTCCTGCGGGGGGACTACATGAACAAGATCCCTTGGTAGGCAACGGGCGGACGCGGTGGTCCGCCCCTACGCTAGGAAGGAACACGTTGCGTGACGGCCCTAGGGGCGCGGCTGAAGTCTGCGCCGCTGGGAAGGATGAAGTTTTGGACAACTTTCGACCAACGAAAGATTATTCTGGGTGGAAGGATTTACTCAATGAGTGGAGAATTACACTAGCTGTAATTAAGGTATGGGGGGATTGTACAGAGTCGTGCGGGAAGGATTTCGATCCCGGGACGTCATCCGGCTGGTTGGCATTTCTTATCGCCAGCTTGACTACTGGGATAGGAGCGGGTTCATTAAGCCCACCCTTGTCCAAGCCAATGGGCAAGGCACAGAAAGGCTTTACGGCTTCCGTGATCTGGTTTGCCTGAAAGCGGCAAAACAACTGAAAGATATGGGAGTGAGCCTTCAGAAGATCAAGAGAAGCCTTGCTTACCTACGAGAACACCTTCCACAAGTAGTCACGCCTTTGTCGGAACTGATTTTTATGACGGACGGACGAAGCATTTTCGTAATTACGGATGACCCTGTAGTAATGGTCGATACTCTGCGCCGAGGGCAGTTGGTTTGGAATATTAATGTGGGCCAGATGTCCGGGGAAGTCTGCAGACTGGTGTACGAGGAAGAGGAGCCGACAGACCAGGCCATGGAGGGCAAGTCCTTTGGGTGATGTGTTTGTCAGGGATCCAATCCACGGCATGATTAGACTCAAAGCGTCTGAGGTGGCTCTGATCAAACACGAAGTTTTTCAGAGGCTGAACAGAATTCGCCAATTGGCGATGACGTATAAGGTCTATCCCGGCGCAACTCATACGCGATGGGAGCACAGCCTCGGCGTAATGCATATCGCCAGTCAAATGATGGAGCGCCTTTACCGGCGCAAACTGGTGCGTGACTACTTCAACGAGGACGAGTACAAGCGTCTCACCCAGCTTGTTAGATTAGCAGCTCTGCTACACGATGTTGGGCACACCCCTTTTTCACACGCCGGCGAGGATTGCTTTGCTCCGGGACTGAAGCATGGACACTACTCGGTGGCCATCATCCGTAAATACTTTGGACCGCTCATCGAAGAATTCTTTCCTGATATTAAGGTTGAAGAAGTAATAGCCCTCCTGGAAGGGTATCCTCTAGGAGCGGGCGATAAGGTTTTCTTAGGCAGGATAATTGGTGGAGAAACGGACGCTGATAAGCTGGACTATCTCCTCCGGGACTCTCACTACTGTGGGGTACGCTATGGGCAGTATGACTTGCATCGGATTCTTGATACCATCACAGTTATCCCAGCACTGGAAAGCAGTGAAGGGAGATCAGAGGACGCGGAGCGGGAAACCGGCGTTTGGTTGCTGGGTATTGATTCAGACGGGATCCAGGCCGTGGAGGAACTGATCTTCGCCCGGTACTGGATGTTCATTCAGGTGTATTTCCATAAGACGAGGCGTATCTATGACTACTACCTTTCGTGTTTTTTGAAGGATTGGTTGTCGGAGATGGGGTACGGTGGGATCTTCCCTTCTCCGGACAATTTGGAAAACTACCTGGCGCTTGACGACAGCACTGTCCTGGAGGCCATTAAGTCCAAACGTAAGGATAATGAGTGGGCGCGTAGGATTTACGAACGCGACCATTTGTCGGAAGCATTTGTTACCTCACCTCACCATGCAGGCCTTGAAAGCTACTTTGTTATTTCCGAACTGGAAAAGCTTTTTAAGAAGAAATATCCTGATGGCTTTGTTGATAATAAGGCAAGGACGTTGCCGACAAACCCCCTTTTTGACCTGAAGAAGTTCGAAGATGATGAGGCGGAGGCAAGCGAACGAAGATATGCCAGTATCACTGTGCAGGATAAGAATAACCCTGACCAGTACGAAACCATATTTGAGTTATCACTTCCCTTGAAACTTTTGTCACGGAAACACATCAATATTGTACGTTTTTATGTGCCAAGGGAATACAAGAAGGATGCTGCGGCTTGGTGTCACCAACACTATAACCAGATTAGATCGAAGGTTAAGAAGATTGAGGAGGGATGGAGTTAAATGGACCTGCGTTTACCATTAGCCTTTATTGCTTCTCGACGGCCCATACGGGGGAAGAAGGCTTTTCAAAAACTGGCGTACTTCAGTCGCACGCTTCAGATGCCCATCAATTGTTCGTTCAGCATGTACCTTTATGGTCCTTACAGCAACGAAGTAGCTGTTGAACATTCTGATATGATCGCTTCCGGCCTATTATTAGAGAGGGATGACAATGTCCTTGAGAAAGGCGCTTCGCTGGAGGAGTATCTCAAGGATCATTCACGTGAAATCAATGACTACAGTGCTCAGCTAGAGAAACTTGACAAATGCTTTGGCAGTATGCCGCCTTGGAAACTGGAGTTGTATGCGACCACCCACTTTTTGGCTACTTCGGCCAAGCGAATCGGTAAGGAGTTCGAAGAGGAAGATGCCGTTAGGGAAGTACGAAAGGCTAAGGGCGGCAAGTTTCGTAGCGAGGAGATTGGAAAGGCTTTCAGGGACTTAGTGGCGTGGGAGTTGTTCTAACCCGGATCATCCCCCCTCCTGTCGCGAACAATCCGGTTTGCCGGAAAGCGTCCGGAAGCTCTGGCGGAAAAGCGTGATCGTACCGACTTGACCTACGGCAGCCAGCCGCCGTCCAGGCGCAGGACGTGCCCGTTAATGAAGGAAGCTTCCCGCGAGGCGAGAAAGACGCAGGCGGCGGCCACGTCTTCGGGACGGCCGAGACGGCCGGACGGGATGGCGTCGGCCAGGGCCGCGCGCTCCGCGGGGCCAAGTTCGCGGCACAGCATATCGCTCTCCACGGGCCCCGGCGCGATGGCGTTGACGAGAATGCCGGCGGTGCCGACTTCCCGCGCCAGGGACTTGGTGAAGGCGACGAGACCCCCCTTGGCGGCGGCGTAAACGGCTTCGTAGGCGGCCCCCGTCAGCCCCCAGACGGAGGCGATGTTGATGATCCGCCCGTGGCGCCGCCGGATCATACCCGGCAGCGCGCGGCGGCAGCAGAGAAAGGCGCTCTTCAGGTTCGCGTCCATTACCCGCTCCCAGTCTTCATCGCTGGTTTCTGCGACCAGTGCCCGCAGCGAGACGCCCGCATTGTTGATAAGGATATCCACCGGCCCCAGCCGTTGCTCCGCCGTCGCGAAAAGCTGTTCCACTTCCTGCGTCCGCGTGACGTCCGCCCGCACGGCGATCGCGCGGACGCCGCTTTCCTCGCAGGCCTCGACCACGCCGGCGGCGGCGTCGGCGGAAAGGCGGTAATTCACGACCACATCCGCGCCGTTAACGGCCAGGGCCCGGGCGATGGCCGCACCGATGCCCCTGCTTCCGCCCGTAACCAGGGCCACGTGTCCGGCCAGTCCCCTGATTTCTCCCATGGGTGTAACGCCTCCCGCGATAAGTCTGTCATCTATTTTATTGCTAAGCGGCACGCGTTAAAAGCCTCTTCACCGAAGAAGGGCGGCTCGTCCCGCATCCGCGCCCGGCGGGAGAGCATACCGGTACCTACCATTAGAGGTCTTGTGCGGTGAAGGAACGGGGGCATATACTGGAGGCAAAGAACTCCTTTGACGGCGATGGAACGTGGTGAAGGGCGGGCGTTTAAGGCCCGCCTCGCCGGTGCCATGGGGGAGCGGATGGTTTGAACGGCGGTCGGATCGCGGGGGCGGCGGCGGTGGTCGTCGTCATTACGGTTGTCAGCAAGGTCCTGGGGTTCGGACGGGAGGCGGCGCTGGCCGCCGTGTTCGGCGCCAGCGGGGCGACGGACGCCTATCTGGTGGCGATGATCATTCCCGCACTGCTCTTCGGGGTGGTGGGGTCGACGATCACCACGGTGGGCATCCCGCTCTTCGCGGAGTACATCCACGACCCCCGACGGCGGGGGGAACTGGCGGGGCTTCTGTGGAGCACCTTCCACGGGATGCTCCTCTTCCTGGGCCTGGCGGTGGTTGTGGCATGGCCGCTGGCGCCCTGGCTGGTGCGCGTGCTGGCGCCGGGGTTCGCCGGGGAGCAGGCGGAGCTGACGGTGCTGCTGGTGCGGGTGATGCTGCCGGCGGTGGTCTTCATGGGCCTGGCCGGCTGGGCGCAGGGCGTCCTGAACGCCCACCAGCGGTTTGCCGCCCCGGCGGCGGTGGGCATCCCCTACAACGTGATCATCATCGCCGCGGTGCTGCCGGCCGGGGGCTGGTGGGGGATCGAGGGGGTGGCGGTGGCGACGCTGGTGGCCATCGCCACGCAGTTTCTGATCCAACTGCCGACCTTCGCGCGGTTGGGGCTTCCCTACCGGCCGTTCTTCGATTGGCGCCACCCGGGGCTATGGCGGATGCTGGCCCTGGCCGGTCCGGTGATCATCGGGGTGGGGGCGAACCAGCTCAACGTTATCGTCGACCGCATGCTGGCCTCGGGGCTGGCCGAGGGGAGCATCTCGGCCTTGAACTACGCGCAGAAGGCGCTGAACCTGCCGGTGGGACTCTTCGCCTTCCCGCTGGTGACGGTGCTCTACCCGTCCCTGAGCCGGCACAGCGTGGTGGGGGACGCGGCGGCCTTCCGGGAGACGCTGGTCCGGGGGCTGTCGGTGCTGGGCTTTTTGATGATCCCCATGACCGTCGGGCTCATTGTCCTGCGGGCCGATTTTGTGCGTTTCCTGTTCCAGAGGGGGGCCTTCGACGAGGTCGACGCGGCGATGACCGGGACGGCGGTCCTCTTCTACAGCCTGGGGATCCTGTTCATCGTCTGGCGGGACTATTTAAACCGCGCCTTCTACGCCATGCAGGACACGGCCACGCCGACCTGGACGGGGGTGGCGGCGGTGGCGGTGAACGTCGGGCTGAACCTGGCCCTGGTGCGGGTCATGGGCCTCGGTGGGCTGGCGCTGGCCTCCTCGGCGGCGGCCTTCGTGGGCTTCGCGCTGCTCCTGTGGCGGCTGCGGCGGCGGCTGGGGCGGCTCGGCGGCCGGCGGCTGGCCCTGGAGACGGGGAAGGTGTGCCTGGCGGCGGGGCTGATGGGGCTGGCGGTCGCCCGGGCGGACGGGGCGCTGGCCGGCGGGGCCGGGGCGGCGCTGTTCGCGGGGCTGGCGGGCGCGCTCGGGGGCGGGGCGCTGGGGGACTTCGCGGCGACGGGCGCGCGGCTGGTGGGGCTGATTGCTTTCGGCGGGGCGGTGTACGCGGCGCTGTGCCTGGCGCTGCGGGTGCGGGACCTGGAGTTTTTCTATGGGCTTGTGCGGCGTGGTCACAAGTAAGGGGTCGGGCCCTCTCCACTTCCGTCACAAATCTTTCGTTTGTTCGCCACATCTTTTCCACATCTTTGTAACAACAGGGTTTTAGAATCTGTCATGGGGATGACGACATAAAGCCTTGCTGCGAGGAGGTGGAAAAGCCGGGATGTGCGAACAGGCCCTTTGCCCCGCCGAACACCTGTAACCCACGTCGAAAGGAGAGAGGGAGTCCGTAATGAACAGAAAAATCGTTGGGATAGCACTGGCGGCTGTTCTCCTGGCGGCTGCGCTGTTTTCGGGCGTAGCCCTGGCACAGAGCGACACCTCCGCCGAGCGCGGGCCGCTGCAGACCTTCCTGGAGAAACTGGCGGCAAACCTGGGCATCGACCAGGCGAAGCTGACGGACGCCGTCAAGCAGACCCAATTGCAGATGATCGATGAGGATGTGCAGCAGGGCCGGCTGACCTCCGACCAGGCGGAGAAGATCAAGGCCCAAATCGAGGCGGGCCAGCCGGCCTTCGGTCCCTTCGGGCCCCGTCCCTTCGGGCGCCACGAGGCGGGCTTGATGGGCAACGGGCGCCTCGACGCGGTGGCCGAGGCCCTGGGGATGACCGTTGACGAGTTGCAGACCGAGTTGGAGCAGGGTAAGAAGCTCTCCGAGATCGCCCAGGAGAAAGGGGTCACCGCGGACGAACTGCACAAGAAGATGGTGGAGGCCAGGATCCAGGCCATCCAGCAGGCGGTGAAGGATGGCAAAATTTCACAGGATAGGGCCGACGAGATGATCCAGAGGCTGCAGAATGCGCCGCAGCGCGAAGGCTTTGGGCGTTTGGGCCCGCCCTTTGGCCCGCCTGCTGCCGGGCAGACTGAGGAAACAAACTGAGCGGAGTTTGGCCGTAGTAACAGCCCGCCTCGAGAAGAGGCGGGCTGTTTTGGCTGGGGGGGGGGACCGGCAGGTTTGTTTAAGGGTGCAGGTCCCCCCGGAACACGGCCAGGGCGGCGTCGACCACGGCGGGGTCGTAGAGCGTGCCCCGGTGCCGGATGACCTCCTCCAGTGCCGCCTCAGGGGGATGGGCGGGGCGGTAGGGGCGGTGGGAGGTGATGGCGTCGATCACGTCGGCCACGGCCAGGATGCGCGCTTCGAGCAGGATTCCGTCGTCCTTTCTGCCGTCCGGGTAGCCGGAGCCGTCGAGCCGCTCGTGGTGCTGGCGGACGATGTCGGCCACCGGCCAGGGGAAGTCGATCTCCCGTAGTATTTCATAGGCCGTCACCGGGTGGGCGGCGACCAGGGCCATCTCCTCCCGGCCCAGGCGGGCCGGCTTGTTCAGGATGGCGGCCGGCACGACGATCTTCCCGATGTCATGCAGGTGGGCGGCCATCCGCAGGGCCTCGATCCGTTCTTCGGCGAGCCCCATTTGGCGGGCGATGGCGCAGGAAAGCTCGGCCACCCGGTGCTGGTGCCCCGCCGTGTAGGGGTCGCGCATTTCCACCAGGCGGGCCATGGCCTGGATGCTGTTCTGCAGGAGGCCCGCGAGCCTCTCCGCCGCTTCTTTCCGCTCGCGCTCCGTCCGGCGGCGCTCGGTTTCATCGCGGAAAACGAGCACCACGCCCAGGATGTCGCCGGAAGCGTCCCGGATCGGCGCGCCGCTGTCGGAGATGGGAATGCGCCGGCCGTCCCGGTTGACGAGCAGGGTGTGGTTGGCCAGGCCGACCACGACGCCCTCCCGCAGGACACGCGCCGTGGGATCGGCCATCCTCCGGCCGGTGAGTTCGCTTTCGATGTGGAAGACGGCGGGCAGGGGGCGCCCCAGGGCCTCGGCGCGGGGCCAGCCGGTGAGCTGCTCGGCCACATGGTTAAAGAAAGTGACGCGCCCTGCGCGGTCGGTGCAGATGACGGCGTCGCCGATACTGGCCAGGGTGACGCGGAACCGCTCCTGCTCCCGGGCGAGGCGGGCCTCCGCCTTCTTCCGGGCGGTGATGTCGCGCACGAAGGCCAGAATTCTCTCCTCCCCGCCGATGGCGGCGCGTCTCAGGTCGACCTCCACCCAGAACGCCCGGCCGCTCTTTTTTCGCGCCAACCACTCGAAGAGCTGCGGCCCGGCGGCGGCGCTTCTGATGCGTTCCATGGCCTCCCGCCGGGAGTACGGCGGCCGGCCGGCGCTCAGGCCCTCCACGCCCAGGCGGAGCGCCTCCTCGCACGTGTAGCCGTACAGTTCGCACGCCCGGGGGTTCATGTCCAGGATCCGCCCGGTTTCGGCGTCGTGGATGAAGATGGCGTCGCCGGCGTTGTCAAAGATGCTGTGGTAGTTTTGCTCGGCCAGGCGCAGAAGGCGCTCCTTCTCCTTGATCGGGGAGATGTCCAGGAGGGATGCGACGGAGCGGTTCGTGCCCGGAATGAGGGCGACGGTGAGCCAGATATGTTTCGACCCGCCGTGGCGGTCGAACAGGCGGAACTCGTAGTTGCGGGGGGCGCTCAGGGGATCGCGCCGGCGCGCGCGGTGGTACTCGCGCATGCGGGGCAGGTCTTCCGGGTGGACGAATGACGGCCAGTCCTTCTTCCCCTCGATCTCCTCCCGCGGGTATCTCGTGAGGCGGCAGAACTCCTCGTTGCACAGGGAGATGGTGTCGTCTTCCTCCAGGACGCAGATCGCGCTGCCGGTGTTCTCGAAGACGGTACGGTAGAATGTTTCAAGATCCTGGTCGTGTTTCTTGTGTTCGTGCAAGGCTCTTTCCCCCGGGAGCCGTTTTGCGCAATCGGGGCGGAAGAATGAAAACTATAAGGAACATTCGACATTTTATCTCCTGCTCCTGCTGCTTTCGACCGGCCTGGAAAAAGATTTCTGCAGCGGCACTAAGAAAGGGGTCAGGCCCTTAACTTAAAATAGGAGTTGCGCCCCTACGGTTATACGGGTATAAACAAGGCCCTAGAGCAGCTTTTTGTTGACCATCAGGCGGTGGACGAGGGCGGCGGCCTGGGCGCGGGTGAGCGGGTCGCGGGCGCGGAAGTGGTACTGGTTACCGATGGGGATGCCGTTGATGAGCTTGGCCTTGTGGCAGGCCAGGACGGCCGGGCGCGCCCAGGGGGCGATGACGTCCGGGTTGGCCGCGTAGTCGCCGAAGGCCTTGGCCAGGGCGGCGTCGACCTTCTCCAGGTCGGTGTCGACCTTCAGCTCGGCGGCGCGGGCCAGGAGGACGGCCGCCTGCTCGCGGGTGAGGGTGGCGCCGTAGCCCATGACGGGGCAGCTGCCGTCGGGGGCGCCGCGCAGCAGGCCGCGGGCGACGGCGGTCTCCAGGTACGGGCGGTAGGAGGCGTCGACGTAACTGAATTCCCGGAAGGTGACTCCGGGCGGGCGGTCGCCGGTCGGGAGGCCGAGGGCCTTGACGATCATCACGGTGAACTCGCCGCGGCTGATCTTCACTTCGGAGACGCCGGAGCCGTCCAGGAAGAGGCCGAACTGCCCGGCGCCGACGTCGAAACGGTAGCCGTAGCGCCAGGGGTCGGAGCGGGTGTTGTATTGCTCCATGACGCCCTTGGCCCAGAGGGGCATGACGGAGTGGTAGGCCCAGCCGAGGCGGGCGAAGTCCGGGAAGTCGGTGGCGGCGGCGCACACGGCGTAGCAGCCCTCGATGGGCCCGCTGAGGTTGACGGTGACGGCGTTGCCCTTGACGAGGCCGCCGAGGTTGAGGGCGGACGGGTCGTCGAAGTCGCCGTCCGGGTCGGGGGTGTAGTAGACGGTCAACTCGGCGGCGGCGCCGGTGGAGGTGTAGGGGTCGAAGGTAATGGTCATCGTGGCCGGGTGGGCGAGGGTGTAGTCCTCGTCGTCCAGGGTCAGGCGGTAGACGGGGCTTTTGGCGATGAAGCCCGGAGGCGGGGCGTCCATTTCGACGACGGTGAGGAGGACGGACTGGTCGTCGGCCATGTCGTTGCCGTCCCTGAGGTAGTTTTTCTTCCCGAAGTCAAGGGTGAAGGCCTTGTCGAAGGCCTGGATTTTTGTGGTCTCCGTGATGTCCGGGACGCGGTGGGAGGCGTCCTCCAGGGGCTCGTCGATGAAGTTGACGGTGACGGTAAAGGTGTTGCCGCCCGGGCCGGGGGAACCGCCGGTGACGGTGGCGGTGATGGTGACGGTGTTCTTGCCGGGCTGCAGGGGGTAGTGATCGACCTCGGCGCGGCCGGCGGTGACCCAGGCGCCGACCTTGGAGTCGGTGGTGTCGTCGACCTTCCAGTCGCCGCTGGTGTAGGTGAAGGAGGCCACCGAGCCGATCTTGAGGCCGGTGACGGTGTCGGTGTCGAAGCCGACGCGGATCTTGACCTCGTTGGCCGTGACGTTAACGGTCTCGCCGTCCTCGACCGCGCGGCCGTCGACGCGGACGTAGTCGATGGGGCCGTCGCTGCCGGCCTGCGCCGGTGGGGGTGCGGCGAGGGCGAGGGCGAGGAGAACGGCGAGCAGGGCGGCGGCGAGGCGGGCCCCCGGGTGCGGTTTGAAGAATGATAAAAGGTGCATGGTCATACCCCCTCTTTTCGTCATCGGCGTGAAGGGGGCCGGGCTTGAACGATTTTAAGGTGGGGGTCGTTTTAAGTAAGGGGCCTGACCCCTTACTTAAAGGTGGGGATCGTTCCGGCTGTGTGTCAGGCGCCGAAGGTGAAAAGCTCCTCCAGGTCCTCGCGGGTCAGGTGTTTCCCGATGGCGGGGTCGCCGGCCAGCAGGTTTGCGGCGAGGGTTTGTTTGCGGCGCTGGAGTTCCAGGATCTTTTCCTCCACTGTTCCCCGCGTGATGAGCTTGTAGCAAAAGACGTTTTTGTCCTGGCCGATGCGGTGGGCACGGTCGGTGGCCTGGGTTTCGACCGCGGGGTTCCACCAGGGATCGTAGTGGATGACGTAGGATGCCGCCGTCAGGTTGAGACCGGTGCCGCCCGCCCGCAGGCTGATGAGGAAGACGGGGGCGCCGTTTCCCTTTTGGAAGGCCTTTACCTGGCGTTCGCGCTCGCGCGCCGGCGTGCGCCCGTCCAGGTAGGCGTAGGGAACGCCCATGCGGTCGAGTTCCCGCCGTAGGATGGCCAGCATCTCCACGAACTGGCTGAAGACCAGGACCCGGTTGCCCGCCGCCAGGATGCCGTCGAGCATTTCCCGGAAGAGGTCGAGCTTGGCCGAGGAGTGCGCCTTATTCCCCGGCGCCTTGAGGAGCTGCGGGTGGCAGCAGATCTGCCGCAGCTTGAGCAGGGCGTCGAGGATGGTGATGTGGCTGGCGGCGATGCCTTTTTCTTCTACGGTGGCCATGACCCTGTCGCGGCACACCTGGAGCACGTCGCGGTAGAGCCGCCGCTGGGCGGGGGCGAGCTCGCAGGTGAGCACGGTTTCGTTCCTGGGAGGCAGTTCGGGGACGGCCTCCTGCTTTGTACGGCGGAGGACGAAGGGGTGGATCCTCTTCCGGAGGCGCTCCAGGGCCTCGCGGTTGCGCGCCTCCTGGATGGGGCGGGCGTAGCGGGCGGCAAACTGCTCCCGGCTGCCGAGGAAGCCCGGCATGAGGAAGTGGAAGATGGACCACAGCTCGTCGAGGCTGTTTTCGAGGGGTGTGCCGGTGAGGGCCAGGCGGTGCCGCGCCTTCAGGGCGCAGGCCGCGCAGGCGGTCTGGGAAGCGGGGTTCTTGATGCGCTGCGCCTCGTCGAGAACGACGTAGTTGAAGGCATGGGCGGCGAGCGCCTCCCCGTCCCGGGGCAGCAGGGCATAGGTGGTGAGGACCACGTCGTGCGCCGGCATGTCCTGGAAACGCTCTTTGCGGCCGGTGCCCACGAGGGGGAGCACCCGCAGGCCCGGCGCGAAGCGCCCGGCCTCGTCCAGCCAGTTGAAGACCAGGGAGGTGGGGACCACCACCAGGCTTGTCCCGGCGCCGCGCTCTTTCTCGGCCAGGAGGACGGCCAGCACCTGGAGCGTCTTGCCGAGACCCATGTCGTCGGCCAGGATGCCGTGGAGCCCGTAGTCCCGCAGGAAGCGGAGCCAGTTGTACCCGTGGCGCTGGTACGGGCGCAGCGTCGCCCGGAGGCCGGCGGGCGGGGCGGCGTCCTCGATCTGCCGGAAGTTTTGCAGGCGGCGGCGGAAGTCGTGCCACGAGTCGTCGGCGGCCACCTCCCCCGCGGCGTCGAGGATGGCGGCGGCCAGGGACGCCTCCCAGCGGGGCAGGCGCAGCCGGCCCCTTTCCATGCGCGCCGCTTCGGCGTCCCCGGCCAGGGAGCGGAGGTTCTCCCACTCCGGCGGGAGCCTGAGCTGCCGCCCGTCGTGGAGGCGGACATAGCGGCTCCCCGTACGCAGGGCGGACCAGAGGTCGGCGGCGGTGGCGCGGCTCCCTTCGTTTTCCAGTTCCAGGGATACTTCGAACCAGTCGATGCCGGAGGTGAGGCGGGCGGTGCCGCGTGCCCCGGAACGGGCGACGCGGTAGCGGCGAAGCTTTTCCTCGCCGTAGACCTCCCAGTCCGCCGCAAGCGCCGGGAGGTGGTCGTGCAGGAAGTCCAGCGCCGCCTCCCCGGACAGGACGAAGCGGCCGTCGCTGTCCGGCGCCGCGCCGCAGGCGGCCAGGCGCTCCAGCGCGGCGCGTTCGGCCGCCGTCTCGCGGATGATCCACACGGCGGCGCCTTCCTCCTCGGCTTCCGTTATCTCTCCCTCGCCGGACGCCGGGGGCACGGGTAGACCGCCGCCGTAAGCGAAGCGGACTTCACCCGCCAGGACCTTTTTCTCCTCCCGCAGGGTGAGGACCGGCTGCGGAGTGCGACTTTTGACCCTCGCCGCGAGGGAGGGTGGCAGGGCGGAGTCGCCGGCGGCGCCGGCGCGGGGCAGGTAGAGGGCGAGAAACCGCCCCAGCTCGGCCTGCGGCACGGCAACCTTGTTTTCTCTCAGCCCCAGGAAGAGCAGATCGGGGCTGTCGGGGGTGACGATCTCGCGGCAGGTGTGGCCGGAGAAGACCCAGAGACGGGCGCCATGCGCCAGGACGGCGTCCGGGGGGAGGGTCGCGGGCTCCCCGCCGGGCGAGAAGAGGGAGGCGTCAAGCACCAGTTGGTCCCGCTCCTCGCGGAAGGCCACGCGGCCGGTCAGCGGGGGCTTCAGCATCCGGAGGCGTTCCCGCCCGTCGCCGACGAAGCCGAAGGGGTGGAGTTTCAGGAGTTCGAGAATGGTGTCCAGGTAGGCCGGGGGTATGGTGACGTTGCCGGTGCCATAATCTGCCGGCCCGGGTGCCAGCAGGCGGACCAGGTGGCTGTCAAGCGGGGTCGGACGCTGCGGGAGGGAGGTCTCGAGATACCAAGGATTGACCGGCGTTTCCCTGCCCAGGCCGCGGATGCCGTACCGCGCCCGGGCGATGCTGATGGCGACGCCCTGCGGGCCGGGATGCAGGCGGTAGAGGAGGTAGGTCTCGCCGACGCTGGGCGTGAAGGCCGGCCCGGGCTCGATGGCCTGCCGCAGCGCCCGCTCCCAGTCGGGCGGCTGCGGCGGGGGCGGGGTGGGCGCCGGTACGTCGCCGTCTTTCACGGCCGCCAGGGCGAGGGCCACGGCGTGCTTGCAGAAGCCGTCGTAGGGGCAGGAGCACCGGGCGTGCCACTTGCGGCCGTCCCAGGCGAGGGCGGTATGGTAGCGGGCACGTTGCGAGCCCAGGACGGTGCCGACAATGAAGTCTCTTTCGATGTGCCATTCCAGCACTCGGCCGGCAAGGTGGTACAGCCGGCCCCGTTCGTAAACGGAGTGGGAAGCGGCCCGGCGGAGGGCCGTTAAAGGGTTTAACAAGAGAAAACTCACCCGGCGTTTTTTCTGTCAGTTTACCATGCGGCAGGGAACAGGGGCAACGGGTTAGAAGAGTCAGAGTACTACTGTTTGATACTCGAGTATTGGAGTGCTAGAATGGCTTTATTGCCGGGATCTGCCTGACACATGGGCTGCCCCTGGTTACGGGCGATACCGGGCATTTTGAGTGTGTTCCCGGCTTGCGGGTGATCACGCCGGCACGGTGGAGGAATGACGGGCGTTAAGGCACCGGGTGGGTTAGGGAATGGTGGTTGAGCGGCGGGCTTTGTAGTGTTAGCCATGGTCCGTGGTGGGTTTTGCCGGTTGCTGACGCCGGGGAGGGGGACTGACATGTTTTACTTCTTTGAAGTCGGGCGCAACGATCCCTGCGAATGCGGGAGCGGCAGGAAGTACAAGCGCTGCTGCAAGGGCAGGGTGGACGAGTACGTGCGGAGGTGGCGGGGGCGCTGGGACTGGGTGGAGCCGCCGCTGCTCGACGCTCTCTCCCTGGCATGCGGCCTGCGGCCGGACGAGGACGACAGGCCGCCGGACCCCGGGAAGGTCGAGGAGGCCCTCGACGCACTGAGCAAGGTGTGGGGGGCGGAAAGCGAGGACGGGTTCGTTGCGGGGCTGCTGCCACGCCTGGAAACGCTGGCGACGCTCCTTCGTACCAGGGACATGCTGAGCGACGGGATGTTCGGGGTCCATGAACTGTGGGAGGCTCTGAGGGCGCTCAACGAGTTGGACGAGGAAGCCGGCCCGGCTACGGCGGAGAGGGAGTTTGAGCGCCTGATGGAAGAGTTCCTGCCGGCGTTGGTCGACCGGGAGCGGGCGGAGGAGATGGCGTGGGCTTTATTGTTCCTGCTGCGGGGCGAGGAATGGACCGCCTCCGAACTGGAGTCCATCATCCTCGGGCTGCATTTTTGCCTGGAAGAGAAGGCCGTCTTCAATCCCCTGTGGGAGACGGTGTTCAGGGTGTGCATCTACGAGGCGGCCGCGGCGCTCAACGATATGCAGCAACTGACGGAGGAAGGAAAGACCCTCGACGTGGAGGCTGTGGAAGATTTCCTTGACCGGCACCCGATTATGGAACGGGAATGGTCGCGGGTGGTCCGGGAAAGAACGTCGCGCGCCGTTATCGCCATTCTTAAGGGGGCGATACCCCTGGACGTTCCGCCCTATGCGGTGGCGGGCGCCCTGTTAGGCATCGCCGCCCATATCCGGGACCTGGCGGAGGTTTAAGGACGGCCGCAGGCCGTACCGGGCCGTGATGGAAGAAGTCACGGGCGGCGAAGGGCACCTCGGCGAGCTAATGAGCGTCGTTTTCAATCAAGGGCTGGACCTGGACTTTGACATCTTTGTCGCTTGCGTGACGGAGAGACTGTACGGGTGGCTTGACGGCGAAGGCCGGGATGCCGGCGGGGAGCTCAGGGAAGCGGTGCAATCAATGATCAACAGCCTGGACAGCGGACTGCTGTCGGCGGAGCGTGAGATGCTCAGGCTTTTGTACCTTCAGGCGGTGACGGCCCTGACGGGCAGTCCGGCCATGAAGCTGCTTCCCGCGGGTGCGCAGCCGGCGATGGTGTTCGACTGGAGAAACCCGGAGTCCCTGGAGGCCTATGTCGCGTACCTGGAGGGCGCCGGAAAGAGCGAGGCCGCTGCCCACGTCAGGGCGGCCGGCGCGGAATTCGGCTTTTTCAGGACGGACGCGGTCGCGTTCGATCCGTTTTAAGTTAGGGGTCAGGCACTTAACTTAAAAGGATGCGGTCGCCCGACGGGCGGCGAGGATGCCGGCGGCGTCGCCGCAGACGGTCAGGTTGGGGATGACGCGCATGGCCGCCCAGGCGGTGCTGTCGGTACTTTGGGCGTAGCCCGGGGTGAGCAGGTTGGGTACGGCCGGGTTGGTCAGGATGTCGGCCGGGATGTAGACGGGGTTCGGCGGGGCCTCCATGGTTTGGACGGGCTCGCCCTTGAGGTAGCCGTTGATGTCGATCCAGTAGAAGCCGAGGCCGATGTGGCCCGGGGAGCCGGCGGCTTCAGGGATGTCGCCGGGCGGCGGCGCGTGGCGGACCTGGTCGGCGGTGAGGGCGAAGCCGCCGTCCCGCAGGCCGTGGATGGTCTCGCGCAGGTAGAGGATCTCGGCCGTAATGGGGCGGCCGGAGCCGTCGCGGACTAGGGTGGCGCCGGCGAAGCCGGGGAAGCGGCGCAGGGCGGCCAGGAAGCGGGGGCTGGCGATCTCGGCGCGGAGGGCGGCGAGGGCCTGGTCGGTGCTGACGGAGCCTTCGGGAGCGTCGTCGGGCCAGCGCGGGGTGCCGCGGTCCAGTTCCTGCCGGCGGCCGTCGACGTTATGCATGAGCAGGACGTTGGCCCACCAGACGCCGGGGGTGTTCTCGGCGATGCTGTAGCCCTTGATGGTGAAGGGATGGGGGCCGTTGTTGTAGGCGGTGATGACCGGGTCGCGCCAGACGAAGTTCGCGCCGCCCCAGCCGACCCAGGTGCCGTCGGCGTCCCGGGAGAAGAAGAACTCGGGCTTACCGCTGATCGGGCTGCGCCAGGCCCCGGCGGCCTCGACGTCGATGCCGCGGAGCTGGAAGGTGAGGGTGACAGCCTGCTGGTGGCGGTCACCGGCGAGGTCCTGACGGCCGACGGTGTGGGGCAGGCCGGCCAGGCGGGCCAGGCGGCCGGTCTCGGAGGCGTCGATGAAGACCTCGCCGCGGATGCGGGTCGGCGGGCCAGCCCAGACGATGGCCTGCGCGGCGGGGTCGTAGCGTACCGGGCAGACGGTGATGCTCTCGATGCCGCCCTGGCGGCCGGTGCGGACGGTCTCGATCTCGGTGTTTACGAGCAGGTCGATGCGGTCGCGGTAGGCGGCGACGACGTCGCGGTAGAGGCGGTCGGCCATGGCGCCGGTGGGGTAGCCCTGGCCGAAGACGGCCAGCCACTCGGTGAGGCTGCCGCGGGTGACGACCTGGCCGTGCCAGCGGCGCAGGTCGAAGAAGTTCTGCCCGCCGACGGTGCCGGTGGAGCCGAGGGCGCGCTCGGGCACGACCATGAGCAGGCGGGCGCCGTCGGGGAGGCGCGCCGCGGCCTGCCGCGCCGCGGCGCAGCCGGCGAAGCTGCCGCCGATGGCGCCCCGCGCTACAGCGTCGTCGTCTA
>JASEER010000039.1 GCA_030019475.1 Thermoanaerobacterales bacterium
CAAAACCAAGAGGCCAGGAAAACAAATAAAGACCGGACGGGGGGATGGTGAGTTCTCCCTCCCCACGTCCGGCATCCGACTGGCCCTTAAAAGGGGTCTCTCCTAATCGATGGTGTAGGGCAGCAGGGCCATGGTCCGCGCCCGCTTCACGGCGACCGTCAGCATGCGCTGGTGCGCGGCGCAGTTGCCCGAGATGCGCCGGGGCAGGATCTTACCGCGTTCGGTGATGTATTTCTTCAAACGCCCTGCGTCTTTATAGTCGATGACGGCGATTTTATCCACGCAGAAGCTGCAAATGCGCTTCCTGCGCCGTCCGCGTTCACGTCGCACTGTCTCGCTTCCTCCTTTGGTTTAGAACGGAATGTCGTCCCCGGACAGGTCGATCTCCGTGCCGTACGGGCCGTCCTCCGGGCCCTGGCCGCCCGGAGCCTGCTGTTCGCGCGGGCGGTCAAGGAACTTGACGTTGTCCGCGACCACCTCGGCGGCCTTGCGGCGAACGCCCTGGTTATCCTCGTAGGACCGGATCTGCAGGCGACCGTCGACGGCCACCAGGCGCCCCTTGCCCAGGTTCTTGGCGCAGACCTCGGCGAGTTTCTGCCAGGTCACGATGTCAATGAAGTCAGCCTGACGCTGCCCCTGGCGATCGGCGAAATTACGGTCCACCGCCAGGGTGAAGTGGGCCACCGGAACCCCGTTCGGTGTATAGCGGAGTTCGGGATCGCGGGTCAGCCGGCCGATCAAAATCACTTTGTTGAGCATCTTCTCACCGCCTATTGATCCTCGCGGGTGATGATGTGGCGCAGGACTCCGTCGGTGATCTTTAACACGCGACTGAGTTCGTCGGCCGTCTCCGTCCGGGCCTTGAACTTCATCACCACGTAGAAACCGTCGCGGGCGCGATTGATCTCGTAGGCCAGACGGCGCCTGCCCCAACGGTCGAGTTTGATGACCTCCCCTCCCTCGTTGGTCACCAGGTCACGGAACCGGTTCACGAGGGCTTCGAGGTTCTCCTCTTCCAGGTCGGGGTGCAGGATGTACATGAGTTCGTATTGCCGCACGATTTCACCTCCTCCCTATGGACTGGCGGCCCTGCCTCGCGGGGCAGAGCAGGGGGAACGGCAAGGGACATAAACCCATACATTAGCATAGCCTATGGGGCAACGGGGCGTCAAGCAAAAGGTTCCAGGCCTATTATGTCCGCGATAGTAAGGAAAAGCCCCCGCGCATGGACGGGGGCACGAGGAGGTCATCGGGATATGGGGGTATCCCGCTTGGAGAACAGAAGAAGGACTCGGGGAGAGGCGCGGGCGCCTCGCGCGCGACGCCCGCCCGGCGCACGTATCAGAACGTTCTCACGCGTGCCGTTCATACATCTCTCGGGGGATATAGGTGTTTCGCGGCGTCGCCACCGCACGCTCATCCGGCGCCGTTTTCAGGACCTGAATGACCAGCCACAGCCCGATGGCGACCAGCAACCCTCCGGCGGCAAGGGCCGTCCGGGTGGCCGGGCTGAACCACCCTTGAACCGCCGTCGCAAACCCACCGATATAATCCAGGGCCGGCGCGGTCGGACCCACGGTAAACTCCAAAACCATACCTCCTGTAAAGGCCGCCACGGCCGCACCCAGCACCGCCAGGACAGCCCCCCGCCGCCGACCGGGCTGCAGGCGGCGGACAAGCGAACCTGCCAGTGCTATCAGACCCCCGGCCAAGCCGACAAGGTCCATCGGGCTCCTTTGGCGGAGGGGCGGCCGGGTCCGCGCCGCCGTTGCCCTGGACACGGGCCGGGGGAGGCGTTGCTGCTTATCCTCCCGCCAACGGGTCGCCGTGCGGGCGCAGGCCCAGGATGGAACCGGGGCCGCGCGCGGCCGCCTTTCTTCCTCGCCGGGCTGCAGGGTCCGCTTCCGCACCAGGCGGTGGACCCGGACTTTCTTCTCGACCTTGCCCTCTTGCATCGATGCGTCACGACCTTTCCATCCGGTGTATGTTTAAAGTAGCGCTGCGTGGGCGGGGACCAACCGGTTACGGTGCCGGGCCGGGTTCTCTCATCAGCTGTCGGCGGTCATCACAATGCCTGGCAGACCTTGTGCACAGGCGGCCGGCATAGGCCGGCAATAATTGCGTGTCGGGCCAAAGGCCCTTGGAATGAGTCCTTCGATTGAGATGCGGGGCACCACCGTACGGTCCGTAGACATTCCCTTCCTCACCCCTGTCAGGCCGGGATCAGCCGCGGGCGCGGGCACGGTTGGACACCGACCTTTGGGCTCCCACGCGATCCCGCAGGGACGGCCCGGCTTCCACCCGCCTGGGAGTCCGCAGGCGCCTGGCGATGCGCATCATAACCGTTAACAACAGGCCGCCGGCCATTACGGCCACGAGATTGTCCAGGTTAAGCCAACCCGGCAGGCCGGCGTCCGCCTCGGCCAGATACCCCTCTGCGGCAAGTTTCACCGGTTGCCACACCCGGTATTGAGACTCGGTGACGACTCCCGCCGCGAAACAGATGCTCAATATCAGCAGGAGGACCACCAGTTTCCGCAAGCGCATCCGATCTCACACCCTTCTGGAGACCTCTCAAAACCCGCCCGGCTCACCGGCGGCACCCCATCCCAAGGGGCCACCTCACCCGCGCCGTCTGTGGGCGCCTCGCCGGGTTTCTTTTCTCTGGCGCAGGCCTCCAGGCATTACATCCGATCCTTGCAGGGCATCAGTCCATGGCCTTCTCCAGCTTACTCTTCTCTCTCCTCACGGACCGCGGGCTCTACCCTTTCAAGCCCCATTCCGGCCCGCCGCGGGCCGATATGTAATTGTCCTTGAGCCAAGGCCACGCAGCGCTACTACCTTTCCCACCGGTTTACTCCGTATCCGGAATCCATCCCCGGCCGGCCATCACCCCCCATCCGCCGATTGCCTGGCCAGGCAATTTATGGAACTAATCATAGCATACGGCTGCAAGGTCGATATAAGCCGAAAGAATGCGATTAGCTGAACAGGGCATTCAAACACGCGCTCGGGCTCTCGCGCATGCATCTTCCATAAAATGTTAACGCCGGGGAAATCGCCCCCGGCTCATTGCGCTCCGTTATTGCTGTCCCGTCTTTTGTGGCTCAGTCCTCGCTTCCGGCCCCCGGCGAACGCACCACCCCCCGCACCATCCGCTCGAACTTTGCGCGCGGCAGGAGGACCACCCGCCCGCAGCGCAGGCAGCGGAGGCGGAAGTCCACCCCGGTGCGCATGATCTCCCATTCCTCGCCCCCGCAGGGGTGCGGCTTCTTGGTGCGCACCACGTCGCCCACGCTGTAACGCATTCCGGGTGTGGCCAAACGTTGCTCCTCCTCTCCCGTCTTACCGTCCGGCCGTCAGCCGAAGGTACAGCCGGAAGGCGAGGGGCAGGGGAATCCCCCTCCACTTCCAGTGCTCCGCGTCGACGACTCTAGACTCGTCGCAGACCGTTTCCGGCCCTCCTGCGGATTGTTCACGGGCGCTTCTTTCCTCGGGGCGCCTTGGCGGCGCCCCGATCCGGTCAGTGGAAACGCCCGCTCACGTCCTCGTCGGGCTGAAACGGATACCGCTCCTTCGTCAAGAGTCATTACCGACGCTCCGCAAGCCGTTCCGGGGGAATCCCCTGCCCCTCCCCCAGGCGGTGCACAGCCCATCATAGTACATCGTATCATCAACCCGAGGGCGAGGATGGGCCGGGCTTTTCCACCTAGGCCCAGGAAGCCTCAAGGAACACCTTGTACCCCCGGTAACTGGCGTAAAGGTCCGCCTTGCTCATCACCTCAAACGGGGAATGCATCCCCAACAGCGGCGGTCCGCAGTCCAGGACGTCCATGCCGTACATGGCCAGCAGGTAGGCGATCGTCCCGCCGCCGCCCTGGTCCACCTTGCCCAGCTCCCCGGTCTGCCAGCAGACGTTATGGGCCTTGAAGAGCGCCCTGATCGCCGAAACGAACTCGGCGTTGGCCTCGCTCCCACCGGCCTTGCCGCGCGAGCCGGTGTACCGGGTGAGGCAGACGCCGCCCCCGATCCGCGCCGCGTTGCGCTTGTCCATAACCTCCGGATAGGTCGGGTCGAGCCCGGCGTTGACATCGGCCGAAAGGGCACGGGAGCCGGCCAGCATCCGGCGCAGGGTCAGCCCGTTGTACGGCGTGCCGGAGCGGGCCATGATCTCGGCCAGCGTGTTTTCGAGGAAGCGTGAGTGCATCCCGGTGTTGCCCATCGAGCCGATCTCCTCTTTGTCCGCCAGCAGCACCACCGCCGTACGCGCCGGGCGCTCGGCCTCCAAAACCGCCCGCAGGGCGGCGAAGGCGCAGGAACGGTCGTCCTGGCCGTACCCACCGACCAGCCCGCGGTCGAACCCGACGTCCGCCGCCGGCCAGGCGGGAACAGCCTGCAGTTCGGCGCTCACGAAGTCCTCCTCGCCGATGCCGTAGGCCTGCTGCAGGTGGGCCAGCACGGCCTGCTTCACGGCGCGCTCGGGCTTGCCGCCCTCATCCCGCGCCGGGATGCTCCCGGCCAGGATATTCAGGTTCTCTCCCGGGAAGGCTTCCTCCAGCTTCTTTTCCCTCTGGTCCCCCGCCAGGTGGGGGAGCAAGTCGGTCACGGTAAAGACCGGTTCGCCGGGCCGGTCCCCGACGCCCAGGTGTAGGACCCCCCCGTCGGCCCGCACTACGGTCCCGACCAGGATCAGGGGGATACCGAACCAGTGGTACTTTCTAATGCCGCCATAGTAATGGGTCTTGAACAGGGCAAGTTCCTCGTCCTGGTAGAGGGGTTCCGGCTTGAGATCCAGGCGCGGCGAGTCGACGTGGGCCCCGACGATGTTCAGCCCCTGCTCCAGGGACGCGTTCCCGATCACGGCCAGGATCATAGCCTTGCCCCGGTTGACGGCGTAAATCCGGTCACCCGGGGAGAGGGTCTCCCGTTCGCCAAGGGGCGTAAACCCCCGCGCCCGCGCTTCCCGCTCGGCGACCCGCACAGCGAGCCTTTCGGTTCGCCCCTCGTTCAGGAAGGCCTTGTAATCCTCCGCCAGGGCGAAGACCGTCTCCCTATCGGCGTCGCTGAGTTTGGACCAGCAACTGCGCAATTCTTCGGTCAACGGTTACACCTCCGTCATTTCCGTAGGATCAGCTGTATTCTTTAACATGCGGCCGCCGCTTTATCCCCGGGCCGAAGAGATCAAGGCCCAGAGGTAATTCAGGGCGGCCTCGTAGGACGGCCCCAGGAAGGACCGCTGCAGGACATCATTCAGGGCGCGGCCCTCGTAGGAGACCTCGGGGGCGGCCAAGAACCGGACCAAAGCGTAGACCAGGGCGCCCAGCAGGAAGCCCCGGAGAAGGCCGAAACAAAAACCGCCCGCCCGGTCCAGCGGCCCGAGCAGCGGGAGGTTCGGGATGGCCCCGGCGAACGCCCCCAGGAGGCCGGCCCCCGCAATGAAGACAATGAGAAACGCCAGGGCGTCCAGCGCCGAGACGGCCAGGGAAGACGCCACTCCCTGGAACAGGCCCTGCGCGCCGCCCACAAACAACCGCTCCAGGGCATCAAAGGCCCCGGGGGACGGCGGGGCGGCCACCGGAGTTCCCGCAGCCCCACCCAGGCAGCCGGTGAAGTAACGGGTCAGGACCGGGCCCAGCCCCAGCCCGGAGTCAAGGTAGTCGCCGAGGAGACGGTAGTAGCGCAGGGCGAGCCAGAAGCCGAAGGCGACCGCCGCCAGCCCGGCCACGCTCCGCAGCAGGCCCCTGGTGAAACCGTTCAGGGCGCTCAGAAGGAGAACGGTGAGCAGAACCCAGTCCAGCCAGTTCACGGCCCTCTTACCCCCTCCTTATCGCCGGTGACCGGGAAGCCCGGTCGAGAACTTCTTCGGCGGGCGGCGCCAAAACCCTGCCAGCGGATTGACAGCAATCGCCAATATCAGCGTCAGGCCCAGGTACCCGAACAGGGGATAGAGCAGGCCGACCAGGTCGGCGAAGGGGAAGAAGGCCGCCGGCGCCAGCCCGAAGGTTACGATGAAGGCCAGGCGGCGGTAACCGCCGCTCCCCCGCCTGGCGAGGCGGCTGGCCAGGCCGTGCGCGTTGGCGATGGCGGTCGTGAAGACGGCCACCCAGACGACGGCGGAAACCAGGCTCTGCAGGACAGGGCTGACCATCCCGGCCAGGTACAGCATCGGCACCTGGTAGGACGCGGCCGCCGGCAGGTTCTGGACGATCGCCCACGTGACCAGGGCGGCGGTGCCCCCAAGGGCGAGGCCAGCGCCTGCCGCGCCGGCCACGGCCTCACCGGGACGAAGGTATCGGCCGAGGGACGAGAGGACGGCCAGGGGCACCACCAGGTTATAGCTCACGTACAGGACGGCCGACCAGGCCCACTCCGGGCCGCCATCAGCCCCGGGCGGATGCCCGCCCGGGGCGGGGGGAGCCGTTCCGCCGGCCAGGAAGGCGACAAGCAGAATCAGCAGAATCTTCAGCGGCACCAGGACGGCGTTCACGGCCACCACCCCGGAGAGGCCCCAATACAGGACGGCGGTGGTGAGGGCGGCCAGCAGCAGGATACCGGCAGCCGGCGGCAGGGCGAACTGCTGGTGGAGCACGGCGCCGCTCCCGGCGAGCATCACGACCAGCCCGCCGCCAAGCATGAAGGTGCTGAGCGTGTCCATCAGGCGCCCCAGGCGGGGTCCGAGGAAGTAGGCCAGGACATCCCTGTAGCTTGTCGCCCGCAGGCGCACGGCCGAGAGCTGGATCACCGCGCCGAGGTAAGCGAAGGCGACCGCGCTCCACAGGGCGCCGGCAATGCCGCGCGTCCCGTAAACCCCGAAAAACTGCAGGATCTCCTGGCCGGAGGCGAACCCGGCCCCGATGACCGCGCCGATAAAGAGCGCCGCCGCTTTCGCGGCCCCGCCGCCGGCCATGTCATCCCCCCGCTCACGGTCTTCACAACACTCTTATGCCCCGGCGGCTGACATTTTGACCGCCCGGACGCGTGGAATAAACCGCCCGGGTGACGGCAATAAATATATTAGTTGTGCTCAACGGGGGGTTTGAAGATGCCTGAGGTCTCGGCCCCGCAAGCGCTGGAGACGGTAACCCCGACAACACGGATTCACGTGGACGATCCTTTCGCCGCCGTGAAGCTGGCCAACGATCTGGGGGCCTGTCTGCAGAACGTGGACGGAGCCGGCGCCAGGCCGAAAGTCCTGCTGTGCATCGGCACCGACCGCTCCACGGGGGATTCCCTCGGCCCGCTGGTGGGCAGCCGCATGGAGCGGTTGGACCAGGACCTGTTCATCGTGCGCGGGACCCTGGCCGACCCGGTGCACGCCACGAACCTGGCCGATACCCTGACCGCCATCGAACGCGAGTACGGCAATCCGCTGATCATCGCGGTGGACGCCTGCCTCGGCTACCTTGAAAACGTGGGTTGCGTGACCGTCGGCGAAGGCTCTCTCAAACCGGGCGCGGGCGTCAAGAAGAGCCTGCCCCCCGTCGGGGACCTGCACATCACCGGCGTGGTTAACGTCGGCGGGTTCATGGAGTACCTGGTCCTGCAGAACACCCGCCTGAACCTGGTGATGCGCCTGGCCGACCTGATCGTGGACGGCCTGGCCCTTATGGCCGGCAAGCACCGCCGTTTCAGCTGTCAAGCGCATCCGTTCTAACCGCCCCTTTGAACCGTGTCACCGGTCCTGCCGCCAAAGGGCGACAGCCCACCACCGGAACCCCGGGGTGGGCCCTTCAACAGGGACGATATCTAGAGCCCTTTTACTGCCGTCGCCCTCTCCACCTGTTGGAAGATCTCCTCCGGGGTCTTGCCCTCGGCGTTGATTACCGGCACGCCGGTCTTCCGGCGCTGGTCGCCGGTGAAATCGTCCGTCGCCCCCGAGATGACCAGGGCGGCGGCCTCACCTGCCTTTTCAGGCGGCAGGACGGTATACCCCCGGTCGCGGAAGTAGGCGTCGATGTCGCCCAGACCCCCGGCAAGGGCCACTTTGCGCTGCAAAAGAATCACCTCCCACGCTTCTAGTATGGCGGGGGAGGTGACCTCGTATCCCCAGGGGCGGACGCCGGTACGGTCGTCAGGTGTCGGTCCTCAGCCGTCAGACTCGATGGGATTCACACGGCGAATCCCCACTATCTATACCGACGCCTTACACCGGACGACCGATGACCGCATTTACCCGGCCCATCCTCGCCAATGGGATGTGGGATGTGGGAACAGCGGATGGGAATTCGCTTTGCGAATTCCCTCTCACCTCTCACCTCTCACCTCTCACTTCTCACCTTTCACTTCGGGCACCGATTCCCGCATCAGGTCGATGACAGTCTGGTCGTCCGTCTGGTCGAACTCGCGGTAGAACTGGCCCACCGCGTAGAAGGGCTCGGGAGCCAGCAGGCAGACCAGCTCGTCCACCTCGTCCCGCAGGCGGGCGACGGTCTCCGGCGGGGCCACGGGCACGGCCAGGATGATGCGGCGCGGGTTGGCGCGGCGCAGGGAGCGCAGGGCGGCCAGGGTCGTGTACCCGGTGGCCACCCCGTCATCGACCAGGATGACCGTCCGGCCCTCCCAGGGCACGGGCGGGCGGCCGCCGCGGTAGAGCGCGGAGCGCCTTTCGATCTCCCGGACCTGTTCCCGCACCTTCGGCGCCAGGCTGTCGGGGGTCAGCCCGAGCAGGACCAGGAGGTGCTCGTCGTAGATCGCCGTGCCGTCCTGCGTCACGGCCCCCACGGCCATCTCGGGGTTATGCGGGGCCCCGATCTTCCGCGGGATAATGATGTCAAGGGGCAGCCCCAGTCCGCGGGCCACCTCCGCCCCCACGACGACACCTCCGCGGGGTACGGCCAGGACCAGGCCCCGGGGGTATTCCCGCCCCTTGAGGGCGGCGAGCAGCCGCCGCCCGGCATCGACACGGTCGCGGAACATCGTAGTCAACCCCTTACTTATCCTTTCGCCCGCCTTGTACTGCGGTAATGGCGTCCTTCTCCTCGTCGGTCAGGTGATAGGCGGATTCGCCGTCCTTGACCGGTTTGGCATAGGTCCGCGCCTCGTAACGGCCGAAGAGCCCGGAAAGGACGACCCCGTCGCCCTTGGCGTCGAGCAGGGCGCAGGCGTAACTGAGGTCACTGCCCACGTCGTCAAAGGCGTTGAAGCGGACCACGCCCGGGGTGCGCACGCAGGTCCGCAGCTCACGCTCCAGCTCCCGCTGGCGTCGCCTGATCTCGGCCACTCTCTCGTCCACGGTCTCCACCACCCGCGCACAGGCGGCGAGGGCGTCGCCCAAACCCTGGGGCCCGGCTTTTTCGACCAGGGCGCGGTAGCGCCTGAACTGCCGGGCCAGCCGCCGGTACATCGCCAGCTGTACAAGCGAAAGGAGGATAAAAAAGCCGGTCAGCCCGGCCAGTACCTCCATGGCATGGGTCCTGAGCAAGACATCCAGGGTCATCGATACCCCTCCCGGAAACCCCGAGTTGACAACTTTTGCCGTCGGGCAATACACTGCAATCAGCATGCCAGACCCTGCCACGGATGGTCAAGCCCATGTTTAATATGCAGGAGAGAGTCCACAAAATAATTAAGCATCTTTCGGGAGCCGTGGTGGCCTTTTCCGGGGGGACCGACTCCGCGGTCCTGCTCCGGCTGGCGGCCTCCGCCCTGGACGGCCGGCTGCTCGCCGTGACCGCGGTCGGGCCGATCTACGTCCCCGGCGACACCGAGCGGGCGCGGTCGCTGGCCGCAGCCTGGGGCATACTGCACTATGAAATCGACCTCGGCCCGTTAAGCGACCCGGCCTTCCGGGCGAACGGCCCGGACCGGTGCTACCTGTGCAAGCGCGCCCTTTTCGCCGCCCTGCGGCGGATCGCCGGCGAAAGCGGCCTGCCGCACGTTCTGGACGGCACCAACGCCGAGGACGCACGGGCCTTCCGCCCGGGACTGGCGGCGGCGGCCGAGTTCGGGGTTCAGAGCCCCCTGCGGGAGGCCGGCCTGACCAAGGACGGCGTACGCCGGCTGGCGCGGGACCTCGGTGTCCCCGACCCGGACCGGCCGGCCGAGAGCTGTCTCTGCACGCGGATCCCGTACGGCCGGGAGCTGACCGCCGAGTGCCTCGCCCAGGTGCGGGATGGAGAGGGGTTACTCCGCAACCTGGGCTTTTCTACCGTCCGCCTGCGTCACCACGGGGACCTGGCGCGGATCGAAGTCTTTCCGGGGGAGATCGGGCGGCTGCTGGACGAGGCCCTCCGCGTGCGGGTCCGGGAGGGGCTGGCGGCCCTGGGTTTCCGTTTCGTCACGGTGGACCTGGGCGGTTACCGGAGCGGCTGCTTCGATTGATCTCACATCCCACATCGCACATCTCACATCCCCATGTCTGTACCGACCCTCAGCACCTGACGACTGACGGCCGCATTTGGCCGACCGGATAGAGGTGAAAAACTATGAACCACCGGCAGCTGCGCGAAATCCTGGAGCAGGTCGCGGCCGGGGCCCTCCCGGTGGAGGAGGCCGGCCGGCGTCTGGAGGACCTGCCCTACGAGGATCTCGGCTTCGCCCGCCTCGACCACCACCGCGAACTGCGGCAGGGGTTCCCGGAGGTCGTCTTCTGCGGCGGGAAGACGCCGGCACAGGTCGCCCTGATCTTCGAGCGCCTGGCCCGGCGGTCCGACGTGGTCCTCGCCACCCGGGCGACGCCCGAGGCCTTCGCCGCGGTACGGCGCGTGGTCCCCGCGGCGCGTTACGAGCCCGCCGCGCGGTGCATCGTCCGCGGCGGAAGCAGCCCCCGTCCCGCGTCCCGGCCCGCGCTGCTGGTCAGCGCGGGGACCGCCGACCTGCCGGTCGCGGAGGAGGCACGGGTCTGCCTGGAGGCTCTGGGCCACCCCGTGACGACCCTTTACGACGTCGGAGTGAGCGGCCTGCACCGCCTGCTGGGGCACCTGGAGTTGATCCGCACGAGCCCGGTGATCATCGTCGTGGCCGGGCTGGAGGGCGCCCTGCCCAGCGTGGTGGCCGGCCTCACCGCGCGGCCGGTGATCGCCGTGCCGACCAGCGTCGGCTACGGGGCCAGCCTGGGCGGGCTGGCCGCGCTGCTGGCCATGCTGAACGGCTGCGCTCCCGGGGTAGCTGTGGTAAATATTGACAATGGATACGGGGCCGCGGCGATGGCCAGCGCCATCCTGCGCACCGCCGAAGACGCCGACAAGGAGGACGGGAACTAGGGTGAGGGTACTTTATTGGGACTGCTTCGCCGGGATCGCCGGGGACATGGCCCTGGGCTCCCTGATCGACGCCGGGGCCGACCCGGCGTCGATCAGGGATGCGCTGGAGGCGTCCGGTCTTTCCGGATTCGACCTCGAGGTCGCCCGGGTTCAGGCCCGTGGGCTGGCCGCCGCCCGCGTCACGGTCCGGGTTACCTCATCCCAGCCTCCCCGCCGGCTGGGCGACATCCGGGACCTGATCATCCAGGGGTGTTTTCCCCCGGCCGCCCGCGAACGCGCCCTGCGGGTTTTCACGCGCCTCGCCGAGGCCGAGGCCCGGGTGCACGGGACCAGGCCGGAGGAGGTCCATTTCCACGAGGTCGGGGCGGTGGACGCCCTCGTCGAGGTCATCGGCGCCTGCCTGGCCCTGGATGCCCTCCGGATCGACCGGGTGATCATCTCCCCCTTGCCCCTGAGCACGGGGTACACCACGTGCGCGCACGGCGTCCTCCTGCCCGTGCCGCCCCCCGCCACGCTGGAGCTTCTCCGGGGCTTCCCGACCCGCGGTACGGCGGTGGAGGGGGAGCTGGTCACCCCCACCGGCGCCGCCCTGGCGACGGCCCTGGCGGCGGAAGCCGGCCCTCCCCCGGGAATGCGTATCGAGGCGGTCGGTTACGGTGCCGGGAGCCGGGAGTTCACCTTCCCCAACGTATTGCGGGCGATCATCGGCGAGCGGCGCGAGGAGACAAGGAGCGGCTGGACCGCGGAGGCTTTCCAGGAATCCCTCGTCATCCTGGAAACCAATATCGACGACCTGAACCCGGAGTTCTACCCCCACCTGACCGCGCGCCTTCTTGACGCCGGGGCGCGGGAGGCCTATCTGACCCCGGTGATCATGAAGAAGGGACGGCCGGGCGTGGTGCTCACCGTCCTGGCACGGGAGGAGGACTGGCGGAGGCTGGCCGGCATGATGATGGAGGAGGCCGGAACCCTGGGTGTCCGGATGCGCTGGGACTCCCGGCTGGTCGCCCCGCGGCAGATATTCGAGGTGCGCACGGTTTACGGCCCGGTGCGGGTGAAGGTCGCCCATGTCGGGGGCCGGGTCATCCAAATCAAGCCGGAGTTCGAGGACTGCCGCGCCCGCGCCGCGGAGGCCGGCGTGCCGGTTCGCGAGGTCCACGCCGCGGCGTCCCTGGCCGCACGCCTCGAACTGCCGCCCTGTTTCCGGCCGCCCGCTTCGGTATCCTCCGGACCGGAGACCGGTTCATAGGCACCGGCGCGGCATACGCGGGGCAAAAAACAAACTCCCGCTGTTATGGCGGGAGCCTCCTTGCCGTGAAATTCCAGCGAGTCCGCCCAATGTTTCACGTGAAACATTACGGCTTCCCTTCGGGTTTCCAGCCCAGCGCCGCCAGGACGCGTTGTAGTTCCTCCCGGTTCCGGTAGGGGATCTCCACCCGGCCCCGCTCCTCGTCCCCCCTGATCTTCACGGGCGACCCGAAAACCAGGGTCACTTGCTGCGCCACCTCTCCCAGCACCCGGTTCGGCCGGCGGAGTCGTTTCGCCGCCTTGCGCCCGGCATCCTGTTCCCGCGCGATCTCGGCCTCCAGGGCCCGCACTGAGAGGTCCATCTCCACCGTCTTCCGCGCCAGGGCAACCTGCCTCGCCGCGTCCTTGACCCCGGCCAGCGCGCGGGCGTGGCCCGCCGAGAGCTTGCCCCCGGCGAGCATGGCCTGCACATCCGCCGGAAGGGAGAGGAGGCGCAGCGTGTTGGCGATCGCCGCCCGGCTCTTACCGACCCTGCGGGCGAGGTCCTCCTGCGTCAATCTGAACTCCTCGATCAGGCGGCGGAAGGCCAGGGCCTCCTCCAGGGGGCTCAAATCTTCGCGCTGGATGTTTTCAATAAGCAGGGCGGCCGTCGCCTCCAGGTCGCCCATCTCCCGCACGATGGCGGGGATGGTTTCCCGGCCCAGGGAACGGTAGGCCCGCCAGCGCCGCTCCCCGGAGACCAGCTCGTAGCCGTCGTCCGCCCGGCGCACCACCACCGGCTGGACCAGCCCGTGCTCGGCGATCGAAGCCGCCAGCTCGGCGATCTTCTCTTCCGTGAAGACTTTCCGCGCCTGCCTGGGGTTGGGGCGCACCTTCTCGAGCGGGACCTCGATCAATTCCTCGATGCCCTTGGGTTTGGAGGGGATAAGCGCCTCCAGGCCCCTGCCCAGGGCCGATCTCTTAACCATTGGCCATCACTTCCTCCGCCAGTTCCCTGTAAACCTCGGCGCCCCGGCACTTCGGGTCGTACACCACGACCGGCATCCCGTGGCTCGGCGCCTCCCCCAGGCGCACGTTCCGCGGCACTATGCTCGCGTACACCTTCTTGCGGAAATACCGTTTGACTTCCTCCACCACCTGGATGGAAAGGTTGGTCCGCCCGTCAAACATGGTAAGCAGGGCGCCTTCGATCTCCAGGCGCGGGTTCAGGCTGCGCTGCACCAGCTGGATCGCGTTCATCAGGTGCCCCAGGCCCTCCAGGGCGTAGTACTCGCACTGAATGGGAATCAGCACCGAGTCGGCGGCCGCCAGGGCGTTGAGCGTTAAAAGGCCGAGCGAGGGCGGGCAGTCGATTAAGACGTAGTCGTACGCCCCCCGGTGCGGCTGAAGGGCCTTCTTCAGGATCAGCTCGCGCTCGGGCAGGCCCACCATCTCGATCTCGGCCCCGGCCAGGCGCAGCGTGGCAGGGATGACGTCCAGCCCCTCGACCGAGGGACAGTGCCGGAACACCGAAGCCAGCGTGCAGGCGCCGATCAGCACGTCGTAAATGCTCCGCTCGACCTCGTCGTGCTTGATCCCCAGCCCGCTGGTGGCGTTGCCCTGCGGGTCGATGTCGACCACGAGGACCTTTTTCCCCCGCAGGGCCAGGGCGGCGCCCAGGTTGACCACTGTGGTCGTCTTCGCCACGCCGCCCTTCTGATTGGTGATTGCAATGACCTTGCCCAACCCAGACAGCCTCCCCCGGTACCAGGACTCACACTATACTCCAGCCCTATTTCCACACCCTGCCACGAATTCCTGCCCCGCTACAGCGGCCGCCGGACCGGCAGGCCGGCGCGCCGCGGATATTCCGCCGGTGTCCGGCGCACTTTTTTTACGAACACGAGCCTCCTCTCCTCCCCGGCGGGGAGGAGAGGGAACCGTTCCACCGCCGTCACCTCGCCGCCGAGAATAGAAAACGCTCTCCGGGCCTCCTGCAGTTCCGGCTCGACCCCCGGTCCCTTGTAGGCGACAAAAAAGCCCCCCGTCCGCACGAAAGGGAGGCAATACTCGCAGAGCACGCGCATGGCCGCCACGCCCCGCGCCACGGCCCAGTCAAAGTTTTCCCGCCGCCCCGGGCGGCGTGCGTCATCCTCGGCCCGCCCCCAGACCGCCTCCGCTCCGTGAAGTTCGAGGGCCGCAATCACCTGCCGCAAAAACTCCGCCTTCTTGCGGCTGGATTCGAGCAAGACGACGTTCAACGCCGGCCTCGCGGCCTTGAGCACGAGCCCCGGGAACCCGGCCCCGGACCCGACGTCGATCAGGCTCTCCCCCGGAGCGGGCTCCTTGTAGCGCAGGAACGCCAGCGCGTCCAGGAAATGCAGAGCGGCCGCTTCGGCCTCGCCCGTGACGGCGGTCAGGTTGAACCGCCTGTTGGCCTCCACGAGCGCCGCATAATGCCTTTCGAAGCGCTCCAGGGCCGCCTCGTCCACTTCAAGCCCCCAGGCCTCAATTCCGCCGGCCAGCGTCCTCCGGAACAGCGCATACGTCATTGCCCTCAACCTCCTGCAGGCGCCGCCTCTTCTCCAGGTAGACGAGCACGACCGCGATGTCGGCGGGGGAGACCCCCGGCACCCGGCTCGCCTGGCCGACCGTCTCCGGGCGCACCGCGGCCAGGCGCTGGCGTCCCTCCCGGGACAGCCCCGCAACCTCGTCATAGTCCAGGTCGGGGGGGAGGCGCTTACCCTCCATTTTCTCCATCCTGGCCACCTGCGAGGCCTGCCGGCGGATATAACCCTCGTACTTGATCTCGTTCTCGACCTCCCGGACCACGTCCTCCGGCAGGTCAGCCGGCCCGTCCCCCAGGGCCGCCAGGTCGGCGTGGCGCATCTCGGGCCGCCGCAGGAGGTCGGCCAGCCGGCAGGCCTGCGTGAGCGGTGCCGACCCCCGTTCCCGCAGGATCGCCTGGACGGTTTCGTTGACCGGAACGGTAACCCGGCTCAGCCGCTCGCACTCTTCGGTGATTAACCTCTTCCTTGTTGCAAAGCGCCGACGCCGCTCGTCCGTGACCAGGCCTATCTTACTTCCAATATCTGTCAGCCTAAGGTCGGCGTTATCGTGCCGGAGGAGCAGCCTGTGCTCGGCGCGCGAGGTAAACATCCGGTAGGGCTCCGGTGTGCCCCGGGTGATCAGGTCGTCGATGAGCACCCCGATGTAAGCCTGTCCCCGGCCCAGTGTAAGCGGCTCCTTTTCCTTCACGGACAGGGCGGCGTTGATCCCGGCCACTAGGCCCTGGGCGGCGGCCTCCTCGTAGCCCGAGGTGCCGTTTATCTGGCCCGCCAGGTAAAGCCCGGGGACGGCCTTGGTCTCCAGAGTGGCCCGCAGCTGCGTGGGCACGACGTAGTCGTACTCGATGGCGTACCCGGGGCGGACCATCTCCACCCGCTCCAGGCCCGGCAGGCTCCGCAGCATGGCCAGCTGGACGTCCTCCGGCAGGCTCGTGGACATTCCCTGGACGTACATCTCGTTCGTGTTGCGGCCCTCCGGCTCGACAAAGACCGGGTGCCGCTCGCGATCCGCGAAGCGCACCACCTTATCTTCGATCGACGGGCAGTACCGCGGGCCCACGCCCTTGATCAGCCCGCCGTAGAGGGGTGAGCGGTGGATGTTCTCCCGGATGATCTCGTGCGTCCGCGGTGCCGTATAAGTGAGCCAGCAGGGGACCTGCTCCCGTTCCCGCACCGGCGATACGTAGGAGAAGTTCCACACCCGCTCGTCGCCCGGCTGTTCGGTCATCGCCGAGAAGTCGATGCTCCGCCGGTCGACGCGCGGCGGCGTACCGGTCTTAAAGCGCCCCATGGCGAGCCCCACATCCGCCAGGCTTTGCGCCAGGCCCAATGCCGGCGCCTGCCCGGCCGGCGCCCCGGGGTAGGAGACGTCCCCGACAAAGATCCGCGACCGCAGGTAGGTGCCGGTCGTCACGACGACCGCCCGGCCGCGGAACACGGCGCCGTTGCGCGTGACCACCCCGGCCACGGCCCCCTTCTCCACCAGGAGCCGCTCAACGACCCCCTCCTTGAGGTCCAGCAGCGGTTCGGCCTCCAGCACCGTGCGCATGAGGGCGCCGTAGGCCCGCTTGTCGGTCTGGACCCGCAGGGCCTGCACCGCCGGCCCCTTGCCGGTATTCAACATCCGCGCCTGGATGGCGGCGCGGTCGGTGTTCAGGCCGATCTCGCCGCCGAGGGCGTCGATCTCCCGGACGAGGTGTCCCTTGGCCGGTCCGCCCACGGCCGGGTTGCAAGGCATCAGGGCCACGTAGTCGATATTCAGGGTGAGGAGCAGCGTCCGGCAGCCGAGGCGTGCCGCGGCCAGGGCCGCCTCGCACCCGGCATGCCCGGCGCCGATGACGACCACTTCGTAGTCGCCGGCAAGGTACTCCATCACTCTCGTCCCACCTTTAGATACGCCTACATAAAAAAATAAACCGCGCCGGGCGCCGCAGCAACCCGCCGTCAGCCGAGCCCGCCTTAGGAGAGGTGGGAAGTGAGAAGTGGGAAATGAGAGGATAGGGATTCGCGTCTGACGACTGTATGGCCCTCACTTCCCGACGCAGAACCGCTCGAAGATGCGGTCCAGCACCTCCTCGCCCAGGCCGGCCCCGGTGATCTCCCCGAGCGCTTCGACCGCCGCCCGCAGGTCATCGGCCGCCAGCTCCAGCGGCCCGCCGCCGTCCATCACGACGGCCGCGCTCTCCAGGTATTCCGCCGCGCGGGCGAGTGCCGCGCGGTGCCGGGCGTTGCTCACGAGCGGGCGCTCCCCGGCCCTGACCCGCCCGCCCAGGACCAGCTCCTCGATCTTCGCCGCCAGTTCCCCGATGCCCCGCCCTTCGGTGACCGACATCCGCACCACCGGTACCGGCCCGAGGACCGCTTCCACCTCTTCGGGTGTAATCCCATCCGGTACCAGGTCGGTCTTATTAATAACGGCGATACAGCGCCGGCCCCGCACCAACTCCATGATCGCCCGGTCCTCGTCCCCTATGCCGGTAGAGGCGTCGAGCATCACCACCGTCAGTTCGGCGCGGGAGGCCTGCGCACGGGCCCTTTCCACCCCGATCCTCTCCACCTCATCGGTGGTATGCCGCAGGCCGGCCGTATCCACCAGCCGCAGGGGGATGCCCCGCAGGTTGACGGCCTCTTCAATCGTGTCCCGCGTCGTCCCCGGCACCGCGGTGACGATCGCCCGCTGTTCCCCCAGCAGGGCGTTGAGGAGAGAGGACTTGCCGACGTTCGGCTTCCCGAGGATGACCGTGCGCAGCCCGTCCCGGTAGATCCGGCCGATCTCCCCCTCGGCGGCCAGGCGCCGGCAGGTCCCGGCGATCTCCCGCACCGCCGCCGGCAACTCCTCCAACCCTGCCGGGGGCAGGTCGTCCTCCGGAAAATCAATGCTGGCCTCCACCGAAGCCAGCACCTCCAGCGCCTTTTCCCTTAACTCATTGACCTGCCGCGACAGGCCGCCCGCCAGCTGCTCCAGGGCGATCTCCAGCCCGTCCTCGGTCTGCGCGCGGATGACGTCGATCACCGCTTCGGCCTGCGCCAGGTCGAGGCGCCCGTTGAGAAAAGCCCGTTTCGTAAACTCGCCGGGCTCGGCGAGTCTGGCTCCTTGCAGGAGGACCAGCTGCAGGATCCGCCGCAGGGGCACCGGGCCCCCATGGGCGTGGATTTCGACCACGTCCTCCCGGGTGTAGCTCCTGGGCGCACGCATGACCGCCACCAGCACCTCGTCGACCCGCCTCCCGTTCCCGGGATCGACGATTTTCCCGTAAACCATACGATACCCCGGCCCGGCGCGCCAGTCACGCCGGTGCCGGGGAACGAAAATCCGGTCGACAATTTCCAGGGCCTCCGGGCCGCTCAGCCTTACGATGCCGATGGCCGCCTCGGCCAGCCCGGTGGCCACCGCCGCGACGGTATCCTGCGTCACCTCTCGGCCACCTACCTCCGCGGGGCGATAATGATCTTACGGAAGGGTTCCTCCCCCTCGCTGAAGGTGTAGATGTCGTCCCGCCCCCGCAATGTGGTGTGAATAATCCGCCGTTCCTGCGGGCTCATCGGTTCCAGGACCACGCTGCGGCCGCGCCTCTTAGCCTTGTCCGCCAGCCGCATGGCCAGCTTCTGCAGGGTCTCTTCCCGCTTCTTGCGGTACCCCTCTACGTCAAGGAAGACCTTCTTGCGTTGCTCGCCCCGCTCCTTGTTCAGGGTCAGGCTGACGATGTACTGCAGCGCGTTGAGGGTCTCCCCCCGGCGTCCGATGAGTATCCCGAGGCTCTTTCCCTCGAGATTGATGAAAAGGTGTTCCTCTTCCTCCTGCACCGTTACCTCGGGCTCGACACCCATCGCCCGGGTGATTTTCTCCACCAGGCCCCGCGCCTGGTCGGCGATCCCTTCCTTAACGGTGAGACGCACCCGCGCCGGGCGGCTTCCCAAGAGGCCGAACAAGCCCTTCGTCGGCTCTTCGAGAACCTCGGTCTCGACCTGTTCGCGGCTCACACCCAGTTCCCGCAGGCCCGCCTCAACGGCTTCCTCTACGCTTTTTCCGCTGCTTTCCAGGCTCCGCGGCAACCTCCGCCACCTCCTCCTTCGTCGGCGCCGGCGCGGCGGCCGGCACAAGCTGCTTGTTAATAAAGTACTGCTGGATGCTGCCCATCACGTTGAAAGTCACCCAATAGAGAGCCAGCCCCGCCGGGAGCTTGATGCTGATCCAGGCGATGAACAGGGGCATCACGATCAGCATCACCTTCTGCGTGCTTTCGGCGCCCGTCTGCCCGCCGCCCGCGGTCTTGGGCATGGTCAATTTCGACTGGATGTAGGTCGTGATCCCCGCCAGGACCGGGAGGATATAAAGCGGGTCGGTATGGCTGAGGCTGGGAATCCAAAACAGGCCGGCGTGCGCCGGGACCGCGTACTTGAACGTGTACAGGGCGCGATAAAGGGCGATCAGGATGGGAAGCTGGATAAGCATCGGCAGACAGCCGGCCATGGGGTTGACCTTCTTCTCCCGGTAAAGCTCCATGATCTTTTGCTGCTGCTCCTGCTTGTCCTTATACTTCTCCTGGATCTTCCTGATCTCCGGCTGCAGCTGCTGCAGGCCGATCATGGAGCGCATCTGCGCCCTCGTCAGGGGATAGAGGATGATCTTGATCAACACCGTCAGCAGTACGATGGCCACGGCGTAACTGGGCAGCCCCACGGCGGCGCTCAACTGGTAAAGCCAGTTGATCAACGTCGCCATCCCATCAACTAGAGCATTGAATATATCCATACGTCAACCCCCCACGCAATACTCCCTTTTTTACGCCGGGTCGTAACCCCCCGGAGACCACGGGTGGCAGCGCAGTACCCTCCTCGCCGCCCGGTAAAGCCCGCGCACCGGCCCGTACTTCCGGATCGCGGCCACGGCGTACTCCGAGCACGACGGGTAAAACCGGCAACACGCCGGGAACAAAGGCGAGATGACAAGCTGGTAGAAGCGTATAGGGACGATAAGAACACAGGTGAGGACGGCCGCTAGGGCAGATCCCCCGCCAGGCTCAGAAGCTCTGTCGCCAGTTCCCGGTACGTCAAGTCTCTGGCCCGGGGCCGGGCGATAACGACATAATCCATTCCCGGGCGGAAGGATTCCGGGTGAAGGCGGCAGATCTCCTTTAACACCCTCCGCAGGCGGTTCCGCACCACGGCCTTGCCGACCTTCTTGCTTACCGTAAACCCGAAACGGGTTGTCCCCACCTCGCCCGCCAGGCCGTAAACCACCAGGGCCGGGCCCACCCGTGAGGCGCCCCTGGCAAAAATCCTGCGGAAGTCCTTGTTGTCCTTGATGGTTATTATTCCCATACAGGGCCAGCGCCATCCAGTATATTTTCCCCTTCCGTAACGGGTACGCCGTTAGAAAAAAGGCCACTTAACTATAAGCGGCCTTAGGCTGACAGACGTTTTCTTCCTTTCGCGCGCCTACGCTTGATCACGTTGCGCCCCGAGTGGGTCGCCATTCGCTGCAAAAACCCGTGCATTCTTTGCCTTTTCCTTTTCTTCGGCTGGTAGGTCCGTTTCAACGATGTCACCTCCCGCGCGGGCAGGCATTAACTGGAAGAACAAACACCACATCCAATTATATAGTATGGCTTCACGGACCGTCAAGAATGAACCGGCAGGCTTTCCCGGGCTCCCGATTTGCCTGTTGATAACTTATGAATAATCTGGTACCATTTCCTTGAAACGCGTAAAAACGCTTTTCCACAGCTTGTGTATAATGCTGTGCATATTTTTGTTGACCAATGAAAATTTTTTTGCGGAGGGGTCCTATGCTCCCCACCGAAATCCAGGAGTCATGGTTCCAGGTTTTGCAGGCCCTGGAGCATAAACTGAACCGCCAGTCCTATGAGCATTGGCTCAAACCTCTGAGACCAATTGCCTATTATAACAACACGATCCTTATGGAGGTCCCGAACCACTTCTCGCGCGACTG
>JASEER010000040.1 GCA_030019475.1 Thermoanaerobacterales bacterium
CAAACTCTCCATTAAAGCTCTTCGCAAACGCCACTGTTCAGTTTTCAAAGACCGCCGTGTCCTGCGACACAATCTTAATTTTAACTCCCGCGAAACGGCCCTGTCAACTAGTACTTACTGGCTGTTTTGGTGTTTTGTTTGCATCTTTCGCCGTCGCAAGACTTAATATAGCATAACCCGTTTAACAGTGTCAAGGCTGTTCTGGGGCCATGCTCCTGACCGTTCTAATCATCCCGCGGGCGCAGAAGCGGAAAGAGAATGACGTCACGGATCGACGGGCTGTTCGTAAGAAACATCACCAGCCGGTCGAGGCCGATGCCCAACCCTCCCGCGGGGGGCATCCCGTACTCGAGGGCGGTGACGAAGTCCTCGTCGTAGACGTGGGCCTCCTCGTCCCCCCGCTCGCGCTTGGCGAGCTGGGCGAGGAACCGCTCCTTCTGGTCCAGGGGATCGTTCAACTCGGAGAAGGCGTTGGCCACCTCGCGCCCGTAGATGAACAGCTCGAAGCGGTAGGTCAGCCGGGGATCGTCTTCCTTTTTCTTGGCCAGCGGGGAGATCTCGAGCGGGTAGTCGTAGACGAAGGTCGGCTGTATCAGGCGGGGCTGCACAAGCTCCTCGAAGGCGGTGTTCACCGCCTCGCCCCAGTTCCCCGGGAGGTCTTCGATCTCCAGTTCCAGCCGGCGCACGGCGTCGACCGCTTCCTGGCCGGAAAGGGAGGCGAAATCGATCCCGGTGTGCTGCCGCAGGGCCTCCAGCATGGTCACCCGGGCCCAGGGGCGCGCCAGGTTGATCTCGGCCTCACCGTAGGGGAACACGGTGGTGCCGAGGACGGTCTCGGCCGCGTGGATGATCAACTCCTCGGTGAGTTCCATCATATCGTGGTAGTCGGCGTAGGCCTGGTAAAGCTCCAGCATCGTGAACTCGGGGTTGTGGCGGGTGGAGATGCCTTCGTTGCGGAAGTTGCGGTTGATCTCGTAGACCTTCTCGAAACCGCCGACCAGCAGCCTCTTCAGGTAGAGTTCCGGGGCGATGCGCAGGTAGAGGGGCATGTCCAGAGCGTTATGGTAGGTCTTGAAGGGCCGCGCCGTGGCACCCCCGGCCAGGGGCTGCATCATCGGCGTCTCAACCTCCAGGAAGCCTCGCGCGTTCAGGAAGCGGCGGATCTCGTGCAGGATGCGGGAGCGGGTGACAAAGGTCTGCCTGGTGTCCGGGTTGACGATCAGGTCCAGGTAACGCCGCCGGTAGCGGAGTTCGACGTCTTTCAGGCCGTGCCACTTCTCGGGCAAGGGACGAAGCGACTTGGAAAGCAGCTCGAACCTGGAGACGGCCACACTGACCTCGCCGGCCCGGGTCTTGAAGACCCGGCCCTCCAGGCCGATGATGTCCCCGATGTCGAGAGTCTTAAAGAGGCCGTAGAGGTCCTCGCCGACGTCATCCAGCCGGACGTAGATCTGGATGCGGCCCGAACTGTCCTGCAGGTCGGCGAAGGTCGCCTTCCCATGGCCGCGGCGGGCGATCAGGCGCCCCGCCAACCGTACCTTCCGGCCCTCTAACCGGTCGAAATCCCCCTTGACCTCTTTCGCCTCGTGGGTACGCACGAAGCGCCCCCCGAAGGGAGAAATGCCCCGTGCCCGCAGGTCGGCCAATTTCTCCAGCCGCACGCGCATCAAGTCCGATTCCGCCGAATCCTCAAGACGCTGGTCCATGCCTACCCCCCGGAATCCTGTCTGATCTAAATATCTACAGGTTGGTGCGCGTAATCTCCTTTATAACGTAGGTCAGCACACCCGCCGGCACCTGCACCTGCACCACGTCCCCGACCCGGCGGCCCAGCAGGGCCCGGCCGACCGGCGACTCATTGGAAATCTTGTTCGCCGCGGGGTCCGATTCCATGGAGCCGACGATGGTGTAGGTGATTTCCGAGCCGTCCTGCCGGTCCTGCAACCGGACCGAGGCGCCGACACTGACCTCGTCGGTGGCGACGTCCTCGGCGTCGATAACCTTCGCGTTACGGAGCATCTTCTCCAGGGTGAGGATCTGCCCCTCGATAAACGCCTGCTCGTTCTTGGCGTCTTCATACTCAGAGTTCTCGGTGATGTCGCCGAAGTCAATGGCCTGGCGGATACGCTCGGCGACCTCCCGCCGGCGTACCGACTTGAGGTGCTCCAGTTCACTCTCCAGCTTCTTTAGCCCCGAGACCGTCAGGATGACCTCTTTTTCTTTCATTTTTTGATCTTCTCCTCTACCGTGCTTACTTTAATTGCGCAAACAAAAGGACAAACTTTAGGCACTGCCTATTGAAACACGCAGTGCCCCACGAGCCTCTCTTAACTCGCATCAATTATAGTGAGCGGCTCCGCCTTTGTCAAGGCGCCGCCCTTGAGCGTTGGCCCTGATGGCGGCGATCCTTTCCGGCGTGATCGCCCGCTCGAAGCTGCGGAACCCGGCCAACTTAAAGCCGTGCTTCGCGGCCAGGGCACCGATCTCCTCGACCTGTTCCACGGTCAATTCACGCCCGAGGGTAAAGCTCTCAAACCGCCCCTCCAGGGCGAGGATCATGGTCTCGGCCATGCAGGCATAGCAGGTGCGGGGCGGGAAGCCGAAGTTAAAATGGAAGTCCGGCTCGCCCGGCACCTCCACCACCCCGCCCTCAATGACCAGTACGTCGTCCCGCGCTTCGACCACCCGCCGGGACACGTCCCGCGGCCGCGCCACGTCGCATACCACGGCCCCGGGCTTGAGGTCCTCCGGTTCGATGATCGCATCCACGGCGCTGGTCACGGTGACGACGACGTCCGCTTGCCGCAGCGCGCCCTTGAGGTCTTCGGTCACCCGGGCCGCCAGCCCGCTCTCATACATGATCTTGTCGGCCAGCAGTTCCAGCTTACCCCGGTTGCGGCCGACCAGGAACATCTCCCGGGCCTCCCGCGCCAGGATGCGGGCGCATACCCCGCCGATGGCGCCGGTGGCCCCGACGACGGCGACGACCGCCTCGTCCAGCCGGTGGCCCATCAGGCGGGCCGCTTCCCTGGTGCCCTGGAGGGCCGTGGCCACAGTGTAGCTGTTGCCGGTCGTCACCGGGATCGAAAGCCTCTCGGCCACCGTCTTCCCGGCGTCCCCGACGACCTTCGTGAAGGCGCCGAGCCCCAGGATGCGCGCCCCCAGCTTCTCGGCCAGCCGCCCGGTCCGGACGACCTTGTCCAGTACCTTCTCCGGGGGCAGGCTCATGATCTGCCGCGCCGTGAGCGGGCAGGAAACAAACCAGCCTTCCACTTCGTTATGGGCGGACCTTACGCCGGTAATGTGCGCTGTTTTAATCGGGGGCAGCCAGCTGATCGCCTTCTCAACCCAGGCGTCCGGCAGGTACCTGGCAAAGCCGAACTTCCGGGACACATCGTCGACGTTCAAGGGATGGATCACGAAAGCGAAACGTTCCAAACAGGATTCTCCTCGCACGGGGATTTAGTCCATTCTATAACCGCACCGTTATCCAGGCAAGGGGCAGTTCGGGCTCACAGGACCATCTGAATCAGCGTCCGCAATTCGGCGACGGTATCGGCCCGCTGCAGCCGCTCCCGCAGCCGGGCGGCATGCGGCAGGCCGCGGGTGTACCAGGAGGCGTGCTTGCGCATTTGCAGGACGGCCGTGTCCTCGTCCTTGTATCTCACGAGCAGGTCCAGGTGGCGGAGGGCCATGGCCACCCGCTCCGCCCCGGAAGGGGGCGGCAACTGCCCGCCGGTCGCAAGGTAATGCACGGCCTCCCGGAAGATCCAGGGGTTGCCCCGCGCGGCGCGGCCGATCATCACCCCGTCGCAGCCCGTCTCGTCGAGCATGCGCCGGGCGTCGGGCGCCGTCCAGACGTCCCCGTTGCCGATCACCGGCACGTCCACTGCTTCCTTGACCGCCCGGATGACGCCCCAGTCGGCGCGCCCGCTGTAAAACTCGCTCCGGTAGCGGCCGTGCACCATAACCGCCGACGCCCCGGCATCCACCACGGCATAGGCCACCTCCACCGCGTCCGGGGAATCGGCATCCCACCCCCGGCGCATCTTGACCGTCACCGGCAGGGTGACGGCGTCGACGACCGCGGCCACGATCTCCCCGGCCAGCCGCGGGTCGCGCATCAGTGCCGCACCCTCACCGTTCTTGACGATCTTCGGCGTCGGGCAGCCCATGTTCAGGTCAATGATATCCGCCCCCGCGGCGGCCACGAGGCGCGCCGCCCGCGCCAGGTCCCCCGGGCGGGACCCGAAGAGCTGGACGGCGACCGGGCTTTCCCCCTCGATGTCCAGCATCTCCAGGGTCTTTCTGCTGCCGAAGAGCAGGGCCTGGGCGGAGATCATTTCCGTAAAGGCCAGGGCGCAGTCCATCTCCCGGGCCAGCAGGCGGAAGGCCTTGTCGGTGATACCGGCCATGGGCGCCGCCACCACAGGGTTTTCTAAAACTACCGGCCCAACGCGCACCGGCCCTTCACCGCCTTAAGATGACTTCAGGCGATTTATTTTACCCGCCTGAAACCAAAAACCCTTCACCCGCGTCTTTATTAATGAAGAGAACTGAATTGCGCCAGAGGTGACCGACCATTTCCGAGCAACCGGCGGTGAGCGGGCCGGCGTACCGGTCCCCGGCAAGGACGTTTACGGCTTTGTCCGGCCTTTTGACGGCGGTAATCCTGCTTATGATGGCGGCCGTGATTCTGTCCCTGCAGGCCTGGCAGAACCCGCAACGCCTGGCCCGGGAGTTCGCGGCCCACTTAAACGAAGGAAACAGCCGGGCCTGGTTTTACCTGGCCACGGAAGCGCGGGAGAAGGTGTCCTGGTTTGACGCCCCGGCCATCCACCGGCTCGTCGCCGCCTTTCAAAGCGGGGCTTTTCAGGAGCCGGAAGCGGGGAACAGTTTCTTTTACCGCACCGTCGACGTCACCGTCGTTCAGGACGCGGATGAAGTGCCGCTCCGCCTGTACTTCACCCGCACGCTCGCCGGCTGGAGAATCACTTACATAAAGGCGGCCGGCGGGTAGGAGGGCGGCCCCCGCCGGGGGGCGGCGGTCTGCACCCCGGGGAAGGGTTTCCGAACCCGGAGGACGAATTTCTCCGGGGGCAGGTGAAACTCGGATGGGCCTTCGGTTTCCGGAGCGCGAGCCGCTGACACGCAATGTTACCGTCCTGGAGACGCTGTTTAGGCTTTTCCACGGTTCCGTCTTTTATGCCGCCTACTATGTTACGAACGACCGCGCCCTGGCGGAAGACGTAACCCAGGAAACATTTCTGAAGGCTTACGAACGACTTGACCAGCTGCGCGACGCTTCCCGGGTCGAGGCCTGGCTGGTGCGCATCGCCATCAACGGCGCCCGGGACGCCTTGCGCCGCAACCGCAACCTCTGCCCGGTATCCGGAGACGCGGAGGCCGCGGCCGCGGCGGACTCGATGCCGGAAAACCGGCTGCTCTCCCGGGAAGAGCGAAGGGCCGTCCAGGCCGCCGTCTCCGCGCTGGAACCGGAGTACCAGGAAGCCGTTTTCCTGAAATACTTCCGCGGGATGACGGTCAGGGAGATCAGTGAGGTGACCGGCGCCCCCGAGGGCACGGTCAAGACCCGGCTGCGAAGGGCCCGGTTGACGATCGGCGAACTGCTCCGGAAGGCATCCTCTACGGTTAAGCAAGGGGGTGAATGAGGATGCGCCAGATGACGGACGAAGAATTCGAGGAACTGCTGCGCGAGGCCCTGCGGGCCCGCATGGAGGACTGTGAGCCCCCGCCCATCGAGGAGTCCTGGAAACGCTTCGAAGCGAGGCTCCGCCGTTACGAGGCCGAACGCCGCAAGGTACGTGTAGGGCCCTGGCGCGTCCCACGCCTTGTCCTGGCGGCGGCCCTGCTGCTTGCCGTCGTTATCGCCGTCCCGATCGCTTTCCCCGACCAGCTGGGGGCCATCGGGCAACGTGTTTTTCATACCACCCGCACGATGGTCGACCTGGGTGACGGGCAGATGAACCTTATGACGGGAAGGCACCCGCAGGACCAGGCGCCCCCGTCCCCCCCTCCCCCGGGCATCGGACCCCAGGGCGGAACGGTTCTCGACCCCGAAATAAAGGAGATCCCCACGCCGCCGGAGCAAAAGGGCCTGACCCTCGAGGAGGTGCGCGCCGCCGCGCCGTTCATGGTCCGGGTGCCGCGTTACCTCCCTGAGGGGTACACCCGTCAAGATATCACTTATCAACCCCACCCCGGCGGCACGTCGGGAAGGATCGAGATGATCTACGAGGGCCCCGAAGGACGGTACCTGCGCTTTGAGCAGTTCAATATCACCGGCGGCTTCGGCATGGGCCGGGGGTTCGACGCCGAGGACACCGAGATGCGGGAGATTAAGGTCAACGGGAACAACGCCACCCTGCTGGTCCACAAGAAGCAGTGGTGCACCCTGACCTGGTTCGACAACGAGATGTTCTACGAACTCTCCGGGAAGATCCCGCCGGAGGAAATTGAGAAGGTCGCCGTCTCAATCCAGTAGCCGCGGCCGTCAGCCGCCCCGCCTAAAGAGAGGTGGGAAGCCCATCCGCTGTTCCCACATCTCACATCCCATATATCTCACATCCCGTTTTGGGCGAGGATGGGCCGGCTTTCAGATTCCCAGTCCGGCGCGCTTCTCCTCGATGTGCGCCGCCAGGGCCGCGGCCGCCTTGTGCGGGTCCTCCTCCACCAGCACGCGCCCGCCGACCAGCGGCTCTATACCCCGCGTCAGGGCCTCGGTGACCAGCTCGCTTCCCGTCACCGGCGGCACCGGCCCAATGTGCGTTAAAAGGCCGAAGGCCACGGCGAAGATCCCGTCCACAACCGCCTTCTGCTCCAGGTACTCCGGCGCCGAGGCCGCCACCGGGAGCCGGCTCGGGTCCACGCCCAGGGCGCCCGCAATGGCCGTCACGGCGACCCCGATGCGCCCGATGTCCACGCAGGAGCCGAAGTTCAGACAGGGCGGGATGCCCAGGGCCCGGCAGACGGCGCGCAGCCCGGCGCCGGCCTCCGCCGCCGCCTCGGGGAGCATCAGGCCCTCGATCTGCGTCGCGCTGGAGGCGCAACCGGCGTTGATCACCAGGATATCACGCTTGATCAGCTCGCGCGAGATGCATACCACCTGGTGGTCGTGGCCGTTGCGGTTGTTCGTGCAGCCGACCACGGCCACGATGCCGCGGATCCGCCCGGCCTTGACAGCATCCAGGAGCGGGTCCAGGCTGCCGCCGAGGGCCGCGAGGATGGATTCCACGCCGAAGCCGGTGACCAGGCCGCTCTTCCGGTCGGGAATGTAGATCTTCTCCGCCTTACGGTCGCGGTAGGCGTCGATGGCCGTGCGCACCAGCCCGCGCGCCTGCTCCGCCGCCTTCTCCGGCTCGTAGTCGACGTGGGTGTCGACGCCCGCCATACGGACGATGCGGTCGACCGAAACCAGCCGGGTGTGGAAGCGGTCGGCGACATCCTTCAAGGACGGGAGGGAGCAGTTCATATCCATCATCACCAGGTCGACGGCGCCGGTGGCGACCATGAACTCCTGGGTGATCCAGTTGCCAAGCTGGCCGGCCAGGCCATCCCCGCTCGTGGCGCCGCGCTGGAGCAGCTCCTGGCCGGTGCACATCGAGCCGTAGACCTTGATCCCCTTAGCCCCGGCCGCCCGGGCCTCGGCGAGGATTTCCTCATCGGCCGCCGCCTGGAGTACGGCGGTCCCCACCAGGGGCACGTGACCATGGGCGACGATGTTCACCGTCTCCGGGTCGAGCACTCCCAGGTCCGCCTGGCCGGTGGTGATCCGGGGCGTCCCCAGCAGGATGTCCTGCAGGGTGATAGTCCCCACCAGGCCCAGGTAGCCGGCGCCGATGGAGAGCCGCACGGCGGTGAGCAGCAGGTCGACCGGGTCGGTATTGATATTGCTCATACTCTTGGTCAAGGCGTCCCTGATCTCGGAAAGCAGGCCGCCCGGCACCACGCCGAGCTTCTCCCAGGCCTGAAGGCGCGAGGCCGGAGCGAGCAGCCGGACCAGGGCGGACGGTTCGTCGGCCCCCTTGCGCAGCTCGTTGAGTACCAGGTCCGCCAGGGCCGCGGCCAGCTCGGCGCTATCGGCGCCCGGGTCCAGGCCGAAGAGCCCGGCCACCTGGCGCAGCTTGGCCTCGTCGCCGATCCTGAAGGGGGTCTTGCCGGCTGCGGCGGCCTTGAGGGTCTTGCAGACCTCTTCGAGGTGGTGGGTGTAGGCCGCCGCCCCGTGCGTGGCCAGACGCACCAGGTTGCGGGCGACGATGGTATCCGCCGTCGCGCCGCAGATCCCCCGCGGGGCCTTCGGGCTGATACGGCAGGGGCCGTGGCTGCAAAGCTGGCAGCAGACCCCGCTCATGCCGAAACCGCACTGGGGCTGCTGGGCGCGGTAGCGGTCGAAAACGGTACTGATCCCCTGCGCCGCGGCGGCCTCCTGCATCTCGTTGATCGAGGCGTGGGCCGACAGGCCGCAGGTTTCCTTGGATGGGCATCCGCTGCATCCGGACATAGCTGTCTCCTCCTTTGAGCGTTCTTCGCGCCCATCCTATCAGACCCGTCCCCCGCCTGTCCGTGAGCCATGCCGCACCCGGGGTGTGACCTTCGTCACAGGCAGCAAAAAACCCGGTGTCGACCACCGGGCCGGAAATGACAACCCCTGCCGCCCATTCCTGTTTGCTTCTTTCCAAGGCTAAACGCGGTTGCGTTCGTAGATGATCCGCAGGCCCTTCAGCGTCAAGAAGGGGTCCACGTGCTGGATGGTGGCGCTCTCGCCGGCGATCAGCGCCGCCTCGCCGCCGGTGGCCAGGACCGTCGCCGCCCCGCCCAACTCGGCCCGCATGCGGTGCACGACATTGTCCACCAGGCCGGCGAAGCCGAAGACGATCCCGGCCTGCATGCTGTGGACGGTGTTCCGCCCGATGACCGCGGGCGGGCGCACCAGCTCCACCCGCGGCAGGCGCGCCGCCCGGCTGAACAGCGCCTCGCAGGAGATCCCGATCCCCGGGGCGATGATCCCGCCCAGGTATTCCCCCTTCGCGGAGACGGCGTCAAAGGTGGTGGCCGTCCCGAAATCGACGATCACCAGCGGCCCGCCGTGTTCCTCAAAGCCCGCGACCGCGTTGACGATACGGTCGGCCCCGACGTCCCTGGGGTTCTCGTACTTGATGGGCATGCCGGTCCGGATCCCCGGGCCGACAACCATAGGCTCGCAGTTGAAGTAGCCGTGGACGGCCTCTTCCAGCACGGTGTTCAAGGGGGGCACGACCGAAGCCGCCACCACCGCCGCCACGTCCCGCGCCGTGAAGCCGCGGTCGCCGAGGAGCTGCTTGAGGAGCAGGCCGCACTCATCGGCCGTCCAGGCGCGGCGCGTCGAAACCCTCCAGTGGGCGGCCAGCTCCCGGCCGGCGAAGAGGCCGGCGGTAATGTTGGTATTCCCGACGTCCAGCACAAGCAACAAGGACGGTCACCCCCTTAGTTACTTCCAGAACCAGATGCGCCGCGGCTCTCAAACTTGCTCCTGTTTAGAAATGCGAAAGCAACAAACATTCCAGCAAAGGCCGATTCAGCTTCCCGAAGAAAATAACCCGGGCTCATAATCAAGGTATACAACAGCATTCAGTGTTTTCCGCCGTTCTCCAATAAGACGTCGCCGGAGAGCACCCGTTGCACCACGCCCGGCGCGCGCTCGACGAGCAGGGCGCCCTCGTCGTCAACGGCCAGGGCCCGCCCGTACCACTCTTTCCCGCCGGTGACGATCCTGACCCGCCGGCCCAGGCACTCCTGGCGCTCGCGCCAGGCGGCGATCACCGGGCCGAACCCCTGGGCCAGCCAGGCCCGGTACCACCTCTCCATCGACCCCAGGATCGCCGCCAGCAGCCTGGCGCGGTCCACGGGGCGGCCCGCAGAGGCCGAGACGCTGGCCGCCGCCTCCCGCAGGGCGGGGGGAAAGGCCTCCAGCTCTATGTTTACGTTCAGGCCGATGCCGACCACCAGCCATTCCAGCCTCTCGGCCTCGGCGGCCAGTTCGGTCAGGATGCCCCCCAGCTTCCGCCCCCCGGCGATCAGGTCGTTGGGCCACTTGATGCCGACCTTCAGGTTCGGATAGGCGCGCAGGGCGTCGACAACGGACACGGCGGCCACGAAGGTCGCCTCCGGCGCCCGCGCCGGGGACAGAGCCGGGCGCAGGATGACCGAAAACCACAGCCCGCCGTGCGGGGAGTGCCAGGAGCGCCCCAGCCGGCCCCGTCCCCCGGTCTGGCGCTCGGCCAGCACCACCGTGCCCTCGGGGGCCCCGGCGCGGGCCAGGTCCTTCGCCCGGTTGTTGGTGGAGTCGACTTCGGCGAGATAGTCGTAAGAGCGGCCGAGGACGCCGGTGGTCAGCAGCGGTTGGACCGCCTCGGCCGTAAGCCGGTCGGGCCCCTCCCCGGTCAGGCGGTAGCCGGAGCGGGGGGCGGCCGCGATGGGGTACCCGTCCCGGCGCAGGGCGGCGACGTGTTTCCAGACCGCGGTGCGGGAAAGGCCGAGCCGCCGCGCCAGGTCCTCCCCGGAAACCGCTCCGGGGGCGTGCTCCCGCAGAATTTCCAGGATGCGCTCTTTCAACGGCCGGCGGCCCCTTCCGGAATAAAGTCCAGGCCGATGTCCAGGGCCCGCGCCGAATGCGTCAGCGCGCCCAGGGAAATGTAGTCCACGCCCGTGGCGGCGAAGGCGGCGATGTTGCTCTCCCTGATGCCCCCCGAGGCCTCCAGCAGGCAACGGCCGCCGACGAGTTCCACCGCCCGGCGGACGGTCGCCGGGTCCATATTATCGAGCAGGATAACGTCGGAGCCCGCGTCCAGGGCTTCCTCCACCTGCTCCAGGGTCTCGGCCTCGACCTCGATGCGCAGGGTGTGGGGCGCGGCGGCGCGGGCCCGGGCCACCGCCTCGCGGACCCCGCCCGCGACAAGGATGTGGTTGTCCTTGATCAGGATGCCGTCATAAAGGCCGAAGCGGTGGTTGTGCCCGCCCCCGGCGCGTACCGCGTACTTCTCCAGGGCGCGCAGGCCCGGCGTGGTCTTCCGGGTATCAAGCAGCCGCGCGGGGTGGCCGGCGATCAGGACCGCCAGCCGGGCGGTCAGGGTGGCGATGCCGCACAGGCGCTGCAGGAAATTGAGGGCCAGGCGCTCTCCGGTAAGGATCCCGCGCGCCGGCCCCTCCACCACGGCCAGCGTCTCTCCGGCGGTCACCCGGGTTCCCTCGGCCACGTGCGGGGTAAAGACGATGCGTTCGTCCACGAGGGCGAAGACGCGCGCCGCCACCGGCAGCCCGGCCACCACCCCGTCCTCCCGGACGCGGAATTCTCCCCGCGCCCGCGCGCCGGGGTCGACCAGGGCCTCGGTGGTAAGGTCGCCGGGGCCCACGTCCTCGGCCAGGCATCGTCTTATCAAGTCGTCCAAGTCGGCAGGAAACATGTATTAACCCCTATCATTTTCGCGCCGGGCGTTGATTACGCGAGCGCAGCGAGCTGATTGCGGCCAAGTAAAGCGGCCTGATTTCAAAGAAACTTACTGCCGCCGGAAAATGATATGCTTCTCCCACCGGGCCTTCGGCTCCGGGAAGTCGGCCCGGAAGTGCCCGCCGCGGGACTCCGTGCGGCTGGCCGCGGCCTCGGCGACCAGGTGGCCGATCTCCAGCAGGTTGCGGACCTCCATCGCCTCCGGGCCGGGAGCCGCCGCCCCCCGCAGGTCAAGGTGGCGGTCGAAAAACTCCAGGGCCTCGGCCAGCCCCTGCGCCGTCCTGGTCGGGCCGACCTTCTCTTGCATCACCTCTTGCAGGGTACGTCGCAGGGCGGCGTAGTCCGTCCCGGCGTCCTCCCGCAGGTCGGAGCAGGCGAAATGAGGCCACGGCCCGTTCGACGCTGGAGCGGCGGCTATAGCCCGGCGGGCGATCCGGCCCCCAAAGACCAGGCCGTCCAGGAGAGAGTTCGATGCCAGGCGGTTGGCCCCGTGCACCCCGGGGCAGGCCACCTCGCCGCAGGTATACAGGCCCTCGATGGACGTCCGGCCGTCCAGGTCGGTCTTCACGCCGCCCATCATATAATGGGCGGCCGGGGCGACGGGGATCGGCTCCCGGGTGATGTCGACGCCGTAGCCGGCACAGGTCCGGGTGATGGTGGGGAAGCGTTTCGGGATCTCCTCGGCCGGCAGGTGGGTGACGTCCAGGTAGACATACTGCGCGCCGGTCGCCGACATCTCGGCCAGGATGCCCCGGGTGACCACGTCCCGCGGGGCCAGTTCGGCCTGAGGATGGTAACGCGGCATAAAGCGCTCGCCGTGGATGTTGCGCAGGACGCCTCCCTCGCCGCGGACGGCCTCGGAGATAAGGAAGGTCGGCGCCCCTTCAAGGGCCAGGGCCGTGGGGTGGAACTGCACGAACTCCATATCGGCCACCTCGGCCCCGGCACGGTAGGCCAGGGCGATACCGTCGCCGGTGGCCACCTCGGGATTGGTCGTCCGGGCATAGAGGTGCCCGGCACCGCCGGTGGCCAGGATGGTCGCCCGCGAGCGGAACACCTTCAGGGAGCCGTGCTCCTCGTCGTAGGCCAGGAGCCCGTAGCAGCGGCCTTGCTCCACCAGCAGGTCGACGGCGAAGTGCCATTCGAGGATCGGGATTTTTTCTCCCTCGGCCTGGAAGGAAAGGACGCGCTGGATCTCCGCCCCGGTGGCGTCCCCGCTGGCGTGCAGGATCCGCCGCCGGCTGTGGGCGCCCTCGCGGGTCAGGGCAAAACCGCCGTCCAGGCGGTCAAAGCGCGCGCCCATCCCCACCAGGTCCCGGACGCGCTGCGGCCCCTCAGTGACCAGGATGCGCACCGCGTCGGCATCGCACAGGCCCGCCCCGGCCGTCAGGGTATCCTTCTCGTGCAGGAAGGGGGAATCGCTGGCCCCGATGGCCGCGGCGATTCCCCCTTGCGCGCGCTCGGTATTCGTATCCTCCACCATCCGCTTGGTCAGGACCAGCACTTCCGCCCCGGCCCGGTGCAGGCACCAGGCGGCGTAAAGGCCGCCGATGCCGCTGCCCACCACGAGGTAATCCACCGATTCCTGGGGCAGGGCCTCGCTGTCAAAATTCATCAGGTAGCGTCCGGCCAAATTCCTCGGTCCCCCTTCAGTTGATCGCCAGCATCCGCTCCAGGGCATTGAGCGCCCGGCGGCGCACATCGTCCGGCACGTCCACCCGCGGTTCCAGCGTTTCCAGCGCCCACGCGACCTTTTCCAGGGTCGTCATCTTCATTGAATTGCATAGAAGCCGTTCGGCCGCCGGGTAAAACTCCTTGCCCGGACATTGCCGCCGTAACTGGTGCAGAAGCCCTTCCTCGGTGGCGATGATGAACTCCCTGTCCGCCGACCGGGCGGCGAACCGGATCATCCCCGAGGTACTGGCCACCGCGTCCGCCAGGTCCAGGACCTCCGGGAGGCATTCGGGGTGGGCCAGGACCCTGGCCTGTGGATGGGCGGCGCGGGCCAGCCGTATGTCTTCCGGGGTGATATGTTCATGAACACAGCAATAGCCGGGCCAGAGTTCGACCTCCCGCCCCGTCATGCGCATCGCGTAAAGGCCCAGGTTGCGGTCCGGGATGAAGAGGATGCCCTTTTCGCGCGGGACGGACTCGATCACCCTCACCACATTGGCCGAGGTGCAGCAGATATCGCTCTCCGCCTTGACCTCCGCCGAGGTGTTGACGTAGGCGACCACCTCGTAACCGGGCAGCTCCCGCTTCCGCCGCCGGAGAGCCTCGGCGGTCACCATGTCGGCCATCGGGCAACCGGCGTCCGGTTCCGGCAGCAGGACGATCTTATCCGGAGAAAGGATGGACGCGCTTTCAGCCATGAAATGGACGCCGCAAAAGACAATGACCGCGGCGTCGGTGCCGGCCGCCTGCCGTGAGAGTTCCAGTGAATCACCCACGAAGTCGGCGATGTCCTGGACCTCCGGACGCTGGTAGTAATGGCTGAGGATTACCGCCCGGCGCTCCCGCCGCAGCCTGTTGATCCTCCCAATAATGTCTGCGCTATCCACCACGGCCCTCACCTTCTCACTCCCCCAGCTATAAAAAAGAAAAACCCAGTTTCCTGGCGCGTCTATAAGCTCATTCTAAGGGCGGCCCAAACGTATTGTCAAGAAAGCGGGGCCCTTGGGCGAAGCCCGCTCAGATGTCGAATGGTACGGCTGGAGCATTTACGATCGCCTGCCTCACCTTGTCCAGCATCTTAACCAGTGACTCCTGTTCCCCGGGCGACAGGTGCGCCACCGCACAGGAAGCCAGGTAACGGTCCACCGCCGCGTGGTGGCGGAGGACCTCTTCGCCGCGGGGGGTGAGCCCGACCAGCACCAGCCGGCGGTCCTCGGCGGTCCGCATGCGTGTAAGAAACCCCTTCTTCTCCAGGCGGTCAACGGCCACGGTGATCGTGCCCGGGGTCACCCCAAGCCGGGTGGCGATTTCCGACATCGGGAGAAGTTCGCTCCCGATGGCGTCGATAACGTGAAGTTCCGACATGGTCAGCATACGCCCCCCGGCAACCTTGCTGAGAAGGCGGTTATGGTGCGCCATCACGGCGTTGACGATCTCCGTGAAAAGGCGGTTAACCCGCTGCACGTCCGGCTTGTCTCCTGCGGCCACGATAATTCGACCCTCTTTAACCCCTGCATAATTTGAACCAAATAATATGTGTCCGTGTTGTTTCTGTCAAGCCTTTCCGTTCGACGGGAGCACTTTGTTCCCGGCATCCACGGTGACCACAGCCGGGCGATGCGCCCTGGCCTCGTCCTCCTCCATCCGGGCGTAAGCCATGATGATCACCCGGTCGCCCGGCAGGCCGAGCCGCGCGGCGGCCCCGTTCAAGGCCACGGTCCCGCCGCCGCGGGGGCCGGGAATGGCATAGGTCTCGAAACGCGCCCCGTTCGCCGTGTTGACCACCTGCACCTGCTCGTAAGGCAGGATGCCGGCCGCCTCCAGCAGTTCCTCGTCGATCGTGATACTGCCGGCGTAGTTCAGGTCCACCGCGGTTACGACGGCCCGGTGGATCTTGGCCTTCAACATCGTTAACAGCATCAGTTCCCCGCCTCCACCACCATGTTGTCGATCAGCCGCGCCCGGCCGAACCAGGCGGCCACTGCCAGGAGGACCTCCCCCTCAATAGTCGCCAGGGGGTTGAGGTCCGGCCAGCTCAAGACCTCGGCGTAGTCCAGCCGCGCCCCCGGCATGCCGTTGATCGTCTCGGCCATCAGGCGGGCGACGCGCTGCGGGTCGCGCTCCCCGCCCGTGATCGTCTGCTTCCCCCAGTGCAGAGCGCGGAACAGGATGGTCGCCTCCTCCCGCTCCTCGGGTGTGAGGTACACGTTGCGGGAACTCGCCGCCAGGCCGTCGGCCTCCCGCACCGTGGGCACGGCGACGATCTCCACCGGGAAGTTCAGGTCCCGGACCATCCGCCGGATCACGGCCAGTTGCTGGGCGTCCTTCTGCCCGAAGAGGGCGTAGTCCGGGCCGACGATGTTGAACAGCTTGGCCACCACCGTCGCCACCCCGCGGAAGTGGCCCGGCCGTGAGCGGCCGCAAAGGACCCCGGTCAGTTCGGCGATGTCGACGAAGGCGGCCTGGGGGGCGGGGTACATCTCCTCAACGGAAGGAGTGAAGACGGCGTCCACCCCTTCCTCCGCGGCCGTCGCCAGGTCCCGCTCAAAGTCGCGCGGGTAGGCCGCCAGGTCCTCCTGCGGGCCGAACTGCAGGGGGTTGACGAAGATGCTGACGGTTACCGTAGGGCACATCTCCCGGGCCTTGCGCATCAGGGCGCGGTGCCCCTCGTGGAAGTAGCCCATGGTCGGCACCAGGCCCACCGGGCCCCGCGCCCGGGCCTCGCGGACGAAGTCACGCACCTCGGCGATGGTCCGCACGACCTTGACCATTATTCCGCCCCCTCCTTGCGCAGCCGTTCGATCTCATCCTCCGGCATCCCGAAGGTGTGCTCCGGTCCCGGGAAGAGGCGCGCGACGACCTCGTCGCGGTAGGCGCCGACGGCGGCCAGCATCCGGGCGCGCAGGTCGGCGTATTGCTTGACGAAGCGCGGTACGCGGCCGCCGGTCAGGCCCAGGAGGTCGTGGGTCACCAGGACCTGGCCGTCGCAGTCCGGCCCGGCGCCGATACCGATGGTCGGCACGCCCAGGGCGCCGGTCACCATCCGCGCCAGGGGCGCCGGGATGCATTCCAGCACCAGGGCGAAGATCCCGGCCTCTTCAAGGGCCCGCGCCTCGTCGAGCAGGCGGTTGGCCGCGGCCGCGTCGCGTGCCTGGACCTTGAAACCCCCGAGCTGGTGCACGGACTGTGGGGTCAGGCCCAGGTGGCCCATCACCGGGATGCCGGCCCCGACCAGCGCGCGCACCACGTCGAGGACGGCGGCGCCCCCTTCGATCTTCACGGCATGCGCCCCGCCCTCCTGGAGCAGCCGCCCCGCGTTGCGCAGGGCGTCTTCCACCGACACCTGATAGGACAGGAAGGGCATGTCGGCGACCACCAGGGCCCGGCGGACGCCCCGCGCCACCGCCCGGACGTGGTGCACCATGTCGTCCATCGTCACCGGGACGGTCGTCTCGTAGCCCAGGACCACGTTGCCCAGGGAATCCCCCACCAGGATGACGTCGATGCCGGCCTCGTCCACCAGTCTGGCCAGCGGGAAGTCATACGCCGTGAGCATGGTCACCGGCCGCCCCTCGGCCTTCATCTGCCGCAGGGTAGCCGTAGTAACGCGCACTTCGCTCATCATCCGCCTACACTCCCTTCAGAATGAGTTCCAAAGCCGCCGCCGCGGCGGGCGCCAGGTCCCCCCGCGCCCGCGCCAGCCCGGCCGTGTAGCACCCGAGAAGGCGGTAAAGCTCGGCCGCTTCCGGGTCCAGAGCCCGCAGGGCCTCTACGTGCCCCCGGACCGTGTCCAGGTCGCCGCGCGCCACGGGCCCGGTGAGGGCCGCGGCAACGCCGGCGCGGCGAACATTGGCTACCGTCCCTTCCACCAGGGGCAACAGGGCGGCGGTGGCCGCCTTCCTCTCCAGACCTGCGCCCTCCAGCAGCCTGACCGCCAGGTCCAGGACGGATACCAGGTAGTTGGAGGCCACACAGGCCGCGGCGTGATAGAGGGCCTTATCCCCCGCGCGCAACGGCAGGAACACCCCGCCCAGGTCCGCGACCAGGCGCCTCGCCAGGGGCAGGGCGGCCGCGTCCCCTTCCACGCCGAAGTAGCAGCCGGCGAGATCCGGGGGTCCGGTTACCCCGGCAAAGGACTGCAGCGGGTGCACCGCGGCCACGAGGGCCCCCTTTTCGCGGGCGGGACTGAGCACCGCCGCCGGAAGCGCCCCGCTGGCGTGGAAGACGTGCTGCCCGGGCGAGAAGCCGCCCTGGGCGGCGATGGCCCCGGCCACCTCGGCGACGGCCCGGTCCGGGGTGGTGATCCAGACCACCGCGGCGCGGCGCGCGGCGTCGTCCGGCCTGTCCGTGGCCGGGCAGCCGACACGCCGGGCGAGTGCTTCGGCCGTCTCCAGCCGGCGCGAGGCCACGGCGGCCACGGGGTAACCGGCCGCCGCCAGGGCCAGGCCAAGGGCCGTGCCCGCCCGCCCGGCGCCGATGATCGCCATCGATGGTTCAGCCGTCATCGCTTATCATCCTCTCCAATGCAAAAACAAAAAACCCCGGACCCGAAGTCCAAAGGTTTTTCTAAAACCCCGTCTCGGTCCTCACGGCTCCAAGCGGATACTGCTGGTTTTCGGTTTCGGTCAGTAAATAAAGACTGCGGTATGGCTCCCTGATTCGGGATGCCAGCCCATCCGGTCGTCGGTCGTCAATCGTCTTACGGGATCATTTTACCACCGCATCAAGTTCCGGGCAATCCTATGGACCGGCATCCTCCATTTCAAGTTCCGCCAGCAAGCTCCGCAGCGTCTCCCCGGCGGCGCGGTGGATCACGACGGCCGCTTCTTCGTCGTACGGCGTCGGCTCCCGGTTGACGATCGCCAGCCGGCGCGCCAGCCGGGGAAGCCCCGCCACCGGGTAGACCTGGAGGCTGGACCCGACCACCAGCAACACCTGGCAACCGGTGAGAACCTGGGTGGCACGCCAGTAATCCTCGCCCATCGCGTCGCCGAAGAGGACCACGTCGGGCCGCAGCATCCCCCCGCACGGGCAGCGGGGCACATCGGCGCCGTCGTCGATCTGCTCCAGCAGGCAAGCAAAGTCGTGCCGGCGGTCGCAGCGCATGCAGCGGCAGGTCCGCAGGTGGCCGTGAACCTCCCATACGGTGGAACCGGCGGCGCGGTGCAGGCCGTCGATGTTCTGGGTGATTACACCCCGCAGGAGGCCGGCGCGCTCCAGGGCGGCCAGAGCCCGGTGGGCGGCGTTCGGTTGCGCCTCGCGGCAACCCCTCCACCAGCGGAGATTGAACCGCCAGAACCGCGCCGGGTCACGGTGCAGCGCCTCCACGCTGCAGACCTCGGCCGGGTCGTAGCGCTCCCAGAGCCCCTCGCCCCGGCTGCGGAAGTCGGGGATGCCGCTCTCGGTGCTGACGCCGGCCCCGGTCAGGGCGAAGGCCGGCTGATGCTCCCGCAAGAGCCGCGCCAGCGTCTTCAGCTTTTCGCCTGTCTCCACGCGCTTCACCCCGTGAACCCTTTTCCTGTCATTATTCTCGCCGTCCCCGGGCTGCTCCTTCCAGGCTGATCAAGGCCGGCGGACGCGGCTGACGGCCCGGATCTTTGACGACCTCCTCCACGCTCTCCCGCCCCAGGACGGCGGTCACCCGTTCCGCCAGGGCGCGGCGGTAAGCCCGGTAGCCGTCCTCGAAGGCTCGCAGAGTGGCCAGGAGGTTTTCTTGCACCTCAGCACGGCCCGCCCCGACGAACCCGCCGTTCGCCTCCCGCACCAGGTGCCGGTTCAGCCAGGCGTAGTTCCGCCGCACCCGCGTCCAGAGCTCCTGGTGCCGCGCCCGCTCCCGGGAGACCGCGCGCACGACGGCGTCGTAGCGCGCCGCGGCCGCCCGCCCCTGCTGGGTACGCGCCACTTCCGCCAACCGGCAGAAGTAGTGGCGACAGACCTCCGGGCGCAGGGGGCCGGGCAGCACACAGCCCTCGGGGGTCCACAGGGCACAGGCGCCCAGCGGGTCCCGCTCCACGATCAGGTAGGGCTCGTCAAGGTAGAGGGAGCACGGGTAAGACTCAAGGATGGGCGTGAGCCGGTCGGCGGCGTCGAAGGCCAGGGCGAAGAGGCTGTCCACTCGGAAACGGGGCCGCGCCCGGGCGCAGCAGTGGGCGGCCCTGTCCCTCCGGCAGTTGGTACGGCAAAGGGGGCTGGTAATAAGGGGTGTCGCCCCGAGGTGGAAGGTCACTTCCATTTGTCTTCCCCTCTTCACCCCCAGTCTACCAGGAAGTATTTAACTGCGCAACCGGTTACTGGTTAGACCTGGTAACGGATTTGCTTGCGGGGCGGCGTTTGATCGTCCGAACGGAAGAGGGGAGGGAATTCCCCGGCCAGGCCGGGTCTCCCTCCCCCTCGGGTAAGCGTTCCAAACTCAATCCCAAGCTGTTAAAAGGTAAACAGCATGTCGCCCAGCACCATCCGGCCGGAGCGGCTTTTGAAGAACGCGCCGGCGGCGCTTGCCGAGGTAAAATAGAGGGCGCCGTTGGTCGGATCGGCCCCCGCGAGGGCCTCCTCCGCGGCCTTAACGGCCTTGGCCGTCGCCGCTCTGCGGTTGATCCGCCCGTTGGTTGCAGGCGGGAACTGGCCTGGCTGGAAGATCACTTCGCGCAGGGAATCAGGGAAAGCCCCGCTCTGCACGCGGTTTAGGACCACGGCCCCCACGGCCACCTGGGTCTCGTAGGGCTGGTTTCCCGCCTCCACCGTAATCAAGCGGGCGAGAAGATCAAGGTCCTCCGGGGTGTAAGGGATGACCGGACGGGACCCGGACCGGGACACCTCCGTTAGGCCCGCAGCGGCAAGGCTCTTCCGCTGCTCGACACGGGGGTTTTCCGCCTTAACCAGTTGCTTGGCAGGGGGAATCAGCTGGTGGGAGATGCCGCTGGAAAGGCCGACCGCAAATGCGGGGTTGGCGGGGTTTACCGCGAAGAGGCCGACGGCCGCCGGAATGAGCGGCGCGGCTCTGGTCAGTTCCGTAGAGACATCCGCGCTGTCCTTTGCTGCCGGCGGATCAGCAGCCGGCATCGACCCTGCCGCGGTTCCAAGTGTCGCCAGGATGGCGGCCAGGGCGCAAAGTAAAGCGATGATACGTCGTCGCAACCTCTCACTCTCCTTTCGGTCGGAAATAGGATGGAGTGGACCGCCGGCGGTCCGAGCGCCGGCGGTCCGAACAGGCTCGGCCAATATGGCAACAACGCTTACCACTGTGGATGGAATTCGCCGTCGAGGATACATTATCCTTCTTCCTTTACCAGGTCTATGCCGCCCGCGCCCGGATGTCCCCCCAAGAGACCGTCGCCCGGTAAGAACAAAAAAACCACCCCCGAGGGGTGGCACAG
>JASEER010000041.1 GCA_030019475.1 Thermoanaerobacterales bacterium
CCCCTTTGGTGAAAAACTCATCCTCCGTGGTTTCGCGCGCCGTCGTGTGGTGGGCCAGGAAGACAATCTCCACATTCGCGTATTTCGTCCGCAGGAAGCGAACCATCCAGAAGAAGAAAGTCCGGGTAATGTATTTCTCGAAGGGCCCCATCGAACCCGAGGTATCCATCATCGCCAGCACCACGGCGCTTGTCTCCGGCCGCCGGATCACCTCCCAGGTCTTAAAACGCAGGTCGTCCGGCGTAATCCGGGGCGGGCCTTTCTCTCCCCGTAACGCCCGGCGCTTGATGGCCTCCAGCAGGGTACGGCGGCGGTCGAGGTTCGCCCCAACGCCCTTTTTGCGCACATCGCGGAAGGCCAGGCCGTCGACCACCAGGCGCGGCCGCTTGCGCTCGTCCAGGCGGGGCAACTCGAGTTCGGCAAACAACATCTCCGAAATTTCCTCGATGGTCACCTCGGCCTCGTAAAAGTCCACCCCGGGTTCACTCCCGGCGCCCGCAGCCCGTCCCGGGCCGGGGCGATTGCCGCCGGTGCCGACAAGGTCGCCCACCGCGGTCTTTCCCCGGCCCTGGCCGATATGCTTGCGCTTGCCGTCGTCGTAGCGGAAACGGTATTCCTCGATGGAGCGGATCGGAACCTTCAGCACCTTGTGCCCATCGGAGAGGATGATGCTCTCCTCGCTGATGATGTCGGCGAGATTGTTCCTGATCGCTTCCCGTACCTTTTCACGGTGGCGGAGCTGGTCGATGTGTCCCTTGCGGTGCAGGGACCAGTCCTCGCGGCTGAGTGTAAAGTCGGCCATAATGCATCCCCCCGGTCGGAGATCCCATTGAATTGGGATCCACTCTCATAGGGGATCAGGGGTTTCTCCCCTGCGCTCCGTAAGTCGCCCGGGTAGCACCCCCCGGTCCCAGCAGGTATACTCTCAAAAGATCAGCGGTTCAGCAGGCTGCCCACGTACTTCAGCAACTCGTTGGCGCAGACCGGGCAGTAGCCGTAATCGGCGATCAGCCGGGCGCTGACCTCGTTGATACGCTTCAGCTGTTCGGCGTCCGGGGTCTTGGTGGAGGTCGTGATTTTTACGACGTCCTTCAGGTCGGCAAACAGCTTGTTCTCAATGGCCTCCCGCAGCCGCTCGTGGCAGGTGTAATCAAAGCGCCGCCCTTTACGCGCGTAGCTGGAGATACGGATCAGGATCTCCTCGCGGAAGGCCTTCTTGTTGTTCTCCGAGATCCCGATCTGCTCCTCGATGGCGCGCATCAGTTTCTCGTCCGGGTCCACCTCCTCGTCGGTGATCGGGTCGCGGAGCTTGACGCCGTTGCAGTAGGCCTCGACATTGTCCAGATAGTTGTTGAACAGGATCCTGGCCGACTCCTCGTAGGAATAGACGAAGGCTTTCTGGACCTCTTTCTTGGCCAGTTCGTCGTATTCCCGGCGGGCGGCGGCAATGAAGCTCAGGAGCCGTTCCCGCTCCTCGCCGGTAATCGAGGGGTGCTGGTCAAGGCCGTCCTTCAGGGCGCGCAGGACATCCAGGGCGTTGATGCATTGCGGCTGGCCCCGTATAAGGGCCGAGGAGAGGCGGTTCACGACATACCGCGGATCTACGCCGGTCATGCCTTCGTCCGGGTTCTCGGCGCGCAGCTCGGTAACATCGGCCTGTTTGAAGCCGTCGACGTCCTCCCCGTCGTAGAGCTTCATTTTCTTGAGGAGGTCCATCCCCTGCTTCTTCGAATCCTTCAGGCGGGAAAGGACCGAGAAGACCGCGGCCACCCGCAGGGCGTGAGGAGCCAGGTGTATGTTCCGGATATCGCTCTGGCGGATAAGCTTTTCGTAAATCTTAATCTCGTCCGTGACCCGCAGGTTGTACGGGACCTTGATCACCAGTATGCGGGAAATGAGGGCCTCGTTCTTCTTATTGCTGATAAAGGCCCGGTACTCGGCCTCGTTCGTATGGGCGACGATGATTTCGTCGGCGTAGATGAGCGCGAAGCGCCCGGCCTTGAAGTTCCCCTCCTGGGACAGGCTGAGGAGATTCCAGAGGAACTTCTCGTCGCACTTGAGCATCTCCTGGAATTCCATGATTCCGCGGTTGGCGATGTTCAACTCGCCATCGAAACGGTAGGCGCGGGGGTCCGATTCGGCGCCGTACTCTGTGATCGTCGAAAAATCAACGCTCCCCGTGAGTTCGGCAATGTCCTGTGACTTCGGGTCGGACGGCGAGAAGGTACCGATCCCCAGGCGCCGCTCCTCGGAAAGCAGGATGCGCTCCACCGGCACGTCCTCGATGTTCCCCCCGTAAACCGTTTCCAGGTTCAGGCGGCAGACCGGGCAGAGTTCGCCCTCAATCTGCACGCCGTACTCGCGGGCGAAGTCCTCCCGCAGTTCGCGGGGAATCAGGTGCAGGGGCTCCTCGTGCATCGGGCAGCCCTTGATGGCGTAGACCGCCCCCTCGTCGGTGCGGCTGTAAGCCTCCAGGCCCCGCTTGAGTAACGTGACCAGGGTCGACTTCCCGCCGCTCACCGGACCCATCAGCAAAAGGATGCGCTTGCGCACGTCCAGCCGGCGGGCCGCGGGGTGGATATACTCCTCGACCAGCTTTTCAAGCGTCCGGTCCAGCCCGAACAGCTCCCGGCTGAAGAAACGGTAGCGCTTGACACCGCCGGCGTTCTCGATTCCGGCGGCCACGATCATGTTGTAAACCCGGGCGTGCGCAAGCCGGCATATGGCTGGGTTGGCGCGCACCAGTTCCAAGTACTCGGCGAACGACCCCTCCCAGGCCAGCCTTTTTTCCGCGGCGCGGTATTCCTCCAACTGCTGCAGGAAGTTCAAGGCAAGCCACCTCCCATCCCGCCCGGCCCCGGGCCGGTATCTTTAAAATCTATATGCCGGAGGAAAGGTGAAAAGAAGAAGGCCCCCGGGGAAGCACAGCGCTCCCTCCGGGGGCCCGGCGGACGAGATCCCGGGATGCCGGCGGTCATGGAGGCGACGGCCCTGCTTTCAGCCGATTTTCCATTGCAGCCCGGCACTCGGCAATGAGTTTCTCAAAGATGCTCCGTACTGGAAGGATATCCCTGATGCGGTGGACGTTCTGGCCACAGAACACGACCCCGTCCGTGACATTGCCCGTCCGGCTGTTTTCCAGCGCCTGCATAATGCAGTATTCTTTGGAGCAGACCTTCAGGCATTTCCGGCACTCCGAGGGAACGGGCGCGTTATGCGCCAGGATCTTCTCCACAAACGCGTTGCGTATCGCCCGTCCCGGCATCCCCACCGGGCTCTTGATCAATACCACGTCTTCAGCCGTCGCCCTGAGGTATTGTTGTTTAAAAGCGCCAGACACTGTACATTCCTCGCTTAACACAAACCGGGTCGCCATTTGCACCCCGTCCGCCCCAAGGAGGAAGGCCTCGGCAATATCGTTGCCGTCGACGATCCCGCCGGCCGCGATGACCGGGATGTTGACGGCCTGCTTAATCTCCGGGACGATCTCCTTCACCGAACGGTCCGTCCCCAAATGGCCGCCCGCCTCGCGGCCCTCGGCCACCACCGCCGACGCGCCGCTCTTCTCGGCCATCCGGGCCAGCCGGGCCGACGATACGATGGAGACGACCGGAACCCCGGCATCCCGTCCCCAGCCGAAAACGTCCCGGCTGAAACCGGCCCCCGTGAAGATGACGTCGATCTTCTCCTCAATGGCCGCGCGGATCAGGGTGGCGAACTCCCGCACCGCAAACATTACGTTGACCCCAATGATCCCCGGTGACAGCTTTCTGGCTTTCCGAATTTCGCCCCGCAGTTCACCTTCGGACATTCCCGTGCCCCCGATGACACCGATCCCCCCCGCGGCGGCCACCGCCGCCACCAACGGCGCCGTTGAAACGCGGAGGGCCATGCCCCCCTGGATGATCGGATAGCGGGGCGCCAGGTGCCCTATCCTCAACTTCGGTAACAAGTTATTACCCCCGCCTTTCGGGCAAAGTGCCTAGTTATTTTCTCCCGCAATAAACACCTTTCCTGCTTTGCGTGTCGAATCTCCTGCTCTCCGGTCCAACAATAAAAGGCCGCCCTACAAGACGGCCGTTGAATGAAAGCGGATACTGCGGCGGCCAGCCGGGCGACGCCCCGCAAATCCGCCGGGATCCCGGTTGATGAACCGCCCAACAGTCTACTGGATGGGCACCACGATGTAACCCCGGTCATCCTCCAACACGGCGGGTAGTTCCTCATCATCCACGAACCGGTAACAAACTTCGTCTCCCTCGTACCAGGTAACCAGGTACTCCATCGGGCCTGCGCCTCCCCGGTCCGGTGTATGCCGGTATACAATATCCCTTGTTCACATCGTAACAGACCGGGGTCCGGACGGCAAGACGGTTGATGATAAAGATCATTAGTTTCTTCCTTGCCTGATGCCCAGGCGTGCCAGCATCACGGCGTTGGCCTGTTCCTCCAGGGTATCGTCCAGGAACGCCGGGGAGTCGTCCAGGCCGCGTCGCGCTAGGGCAAGGCACAGCAGGTGGTCGGTCAAGGCCGGGTTCTTCGGTAGCAACGGGCCGTGCAGGTAGGAGCAGAAGACGTTTCGGTAGCGCGCCCCTTCCGTGCCGTCGCGGCCGTTGTTGCCGCAGCCGGCGAGCACGCGTCCCAGGGAGGCGACCCCCGTCCCGAGGAAGGTCCGGCCGGCGTGGTTCTCGAACCCCGTGGCCCGGATAACCCTGCCGCCGAGGGTGATCTCCACGGCCACGTTGCCGATGAGGCGCTTGCCCCCCGCCTGGGTGTAAAGGTCGAGCAGGCCTAGGCCCGGAATCTCCCGCCCGTCCAGGGTACGGTAGTAACGGCCGAGAAGCTGGTAACCGCCGCAGATGGCCAGGACGACCAGGCCGTCCTCGATGGCCGCCCGCAGGTTCTCGCGCCGGGCGGCGAGGTCGGCGGCCATGAGGTCCTGCTCCCTGTCCGAGCCCCCCCCAAGGAACAGAAAATCCAGTTCCCTGAAATCGACGTCCTCCCCAAGGTTGATCTCCCGCACCCGCACAGGGATGCCGCGCCAGCGGCATCGCCGGGTGAAGGCGATGATGTTGCCCCGGTCCCCGTAGAGGTTCAAAAGGTCAGGGTACAGATGACCGACGGTCAACATGCCCGGTCAACCCCTCCTCTTCCCCGGCCCCGCCCAGCAGCCGTTCCAGTTCCGCTTCCACCGGCCACAGAGCGGTGTAAGTGGCCAGGAAGTAAACGGCTTCCCCTTCCCCGGCCAGGGTTTCCCGCACGGCGGCCGGGAAGCCCGGCCGCACGATAAGCCGTTCTTCGGGCAGGCCCGCGTACTTCAGGCGGACCGCCATCTCGGCCGCCCGCTGTCCGCAGCAAACGAACCGCAGGAGGCCCGGGGCTTCCTCCAGGGCCTCAAAGTCCACGTCCCACAGCCAGGAGATGTCCCGGCCGTCGGCGGCGTTGTCGTTGATGGCCAGGCAGATATCCCGTGTCCCGCCGGCTTGTAGGACCAGGGCCAGGCTCTCGTTGAAGCCCGCCGGGTTCTTGACCAGGTTAAGGTAGACCGCCCGCCCGCGGTCGGTGAAGCGTTGCAGGCGTCCGGTCGCCGGCTCGTACAGGGCCAGGGCGGCCAGGCTGCGAGCCGTTTCGATCCCAAGGAGCGAGGCGGCGGTCAACGCCGCCAGGGCGTTGTGGATGTTGTAAAAGCCCCGGGTGGGCAGGCGCAGCGGAATACGCCGCCCCTGAAGATGGACGGTGCCGGCCAGGCCGGGGCCGTCCTGGCAGACCCCGTGGGCCTCAACCGCAGGCTTCGGGCGGGCAAAACCGCAGCCCGGACAGGCATAAAAGCCTAACTGGCTGTAGTGGTAGAGGCTGTACCGGAGCGCCGTGCCGCAAAACGGACAAAAGCGCGCCTCCCGGGCAGCCGCGCCCAGCGCGGTGTGCCCATGTGCCGCCAGGCCGTAGTACCATACCGGATAGTCAAGCCGCCCCAGTTGGGCCACCAGCGGGTCGTCGGCGTTGAGCACCAACTGGGCCGCCGGAAGTCCTGTGATGGATTCACGGATAAGGGTGATTGTCCGGTCCAGTTCCCCGTACCTGTCAAGCTGGTCGCGGAAGAAGTTGGTCACCACCACCATGCGGGGCTGCGCCTCGGCCGCCACCCGGGGAAAGCTGGCCTCGTCCACCTCCAGGACGGCGTAATCGTATGGCCGCGGGCCCGCCAGTCCGGAGGCGCGCACAAAGGCCGCCGTCACGCCGGGGCGCATGTTGGCCCCTTCACGGTTGCATACCACCCGGTGGCCGGCGGCGGACAGGATGCGGGCCAGCATGTTGTTGGTCGTCGTCTTGCCGTTGGTCCCGGTGACCAGGACCACTCCCCTTGCGGCCCGCGATGCGAACTCGCGGAGGGCAGCGGGGTTAAGGCGCAGGGCGACCACCCCGGGCAGCGACGAACCGCGGCGCCCGAGAACCTGGCTCAGATAACCCGCGGCCATGCCGCCGCCGATGGCCAGGCAATGACGGAAACTCAAGGCGGATGGGAGCCTCCTCCTCTGGTCTAGTCATTACTCTAGCGCCGCGCCGGGAAAAAGACAAGCCGTGGGCAGGCGAGATACACCACGGCGTACCACACACAGTATTGAGGACCCTTTAAGGACGGGTTCCCGGGCGGAAGGCTTCGTCGGACGTGGCGGAGCGTACCGGCCTGATATGAGAGACAGACGGAGGACGGCGCCTGCTAAGCCAGGTAAGGAACGTTGCAAGCAGCGGGCTTTAAAACTCGGGCGGGAGGGCTTTGATCTGCGCCATGGTGAAAACCGGCCCCTCCAGACAAACGAAGGTGGAGCCGATGTTGCACCGGCCGCACTTGCCGATGCCGCACTTCATCCGCAACTCCAGGGTGGAGTAGACCTGGTCGTCGGCGAAGCCCAGCTTGTCCAGGGCCTGCAGCGTGAATTTGATCATGACCGGCGGCCCGCACACCAGGGCCACCCGGCTCTCCCCGCTGGGGGCGACCTCCTCGACGTAGGCCGGGACGAAGCCGACGTGGCCGGACCACTGTTCCTCGGCGACGTCGATGGTCGTGTAGACCGTCGTGCCCTCCGCCTGCGGCCAGTTTTCGAAGAGGTCCCGCTTGAAGCAGAGGTCGCCGGAGGATCGTGCGCCATAGATGATGTCCACGTGCCCGTAGTCGCCGCGGTGCGCCGGGTCGAGCACGAAATCGATCAGGGACCTGAGCGGCGCCAGCGCGAACCCGCCGCCGATGAAGAGGAGGTCCTTGCCGCGCATCTTCCCGTAGGGGAAGTGGTTGCCGTACGGCCCTCTGAGCCCGATGGACGCCCCGGGAGCAAGCTGGTGCAAGGCGCTCGTCACATGTCCCATGCGCTTGACGGAGAATTCCAGGTAGCCCTTGCGCGTCGGGGCGGAGCTGATGGAGAACATGGCCTCGCCCACGCCGAAGGCCGAGAGCATGGCCAACTGGCCCGGCTCATGGTGCCAGGCGGCCTGGGCCTCCGGGTCGTCAAGGGTGACGCGGAAGGTGTTCACGTCCGGGGTCTCGGGGATAATCTTCTGGATGGTGGCCGGCATGGGCAGCAGCGGATTGTCGGGATGTCCCATTTCCTTAGCGCACCTCCTTGACGTCGGTGATAACCCGGCGGATGTCCAAGTTCACCGGGCACTTGGCGACACAGCGGCCGCAGCCGACGCAGCCGTCGAGGCCGTAGCGGTCGCGGTGGTAACGTAGCTTATGCATAAACCGGTTGCGCACCCGTTCCTTCTTCCCCGGCCGGGGGTTGTGGCCGCTGGTGTGCAGCGTGAACTCCGTAAACATGCAGGAGTCCCAGCAGCGCAGCCGTTTCCCGGTACCGGGCGCGCCCGGCTCGTCCACGATATCGAAGCAGTGGCAGGTCGGGCAGAGGAAGGTGCAGATCCCGCAGCCCAGGCACTTGCGGGCCAGCGCCTCCCAGTAGGGATGGCTGAACATCCCGCCCAGCTTCTCATAGACTCCGCCCGGATCGACCCGCGAGGCCAGTTCGGCGCCCAGCCGCGCGGCCAGGGCTTCCTTCCCTTTGCGGGCCTCTTCGAGGCCGTCCTCACGGAAGAGGGCGGCGTATTCCTCGGCCAGGGCCCGTCCTTTGTCGCTCAGAACCTCGGCATAATAGCCGTCCCCGACGGCGGTCAGCAGAAGGTCGGCGCCCATGCCGTCGGTGGGCCCGCCGCCGAACGCGGCACAGAAGCATTCAGGCCTCACCTGCGTACAGGAAAGGGCGACGATGGTGGTAGCCTCCCGCTTTTGTCGCCAGTAGGCGTCGCCGAAGCGGCCCTCAAAGACGGGATCCAGGGCCAGCACGCCCCGGACATCGCAGGGCCGTACGCCGAAGAGGACGGCGGGGGCCGGTGGCAGCGGCGGTGTTACGACCGCCCGCCCGGAGGTCCGGTCGTAACGGTACAACTCCTCCGTCTGGGGCAGGAAGTGCTCCTTCGGGGGGACGGTAGCCAGGCCGAAGTCCAGGCTGACCTCTTCCGCGGACCCCACCCGCCGGTAGGTCACGATGCCTTCCTCAGCCACGGGCGCCACCAGTAGGCCCTTTTCGGCCGAAGCCTGAAGAAGCCGGGTCAGTTCAGCGGCCCCAATAACCTTCTCAGCCACGGGTCTTGCTAGAACCTCCACTCTTAAAGTCACCTTATGACTAACCAACGCGCTACATGAATTCCTCACGGTCGTTTTCGGCGAAAGTCACCATCGGCAGCACGGCGTCCGGCGCCTTCCCCGGGGTCGGAGCGGCGAAGAGTTCCCGCGCGTCCTTGAGCACCTTCCGGTAGAGCTTTCGCAGCGGTATATTCACGGGGCACACCCGCTCGCACTCGCCGCAGTCGATGCATCGCCCCGCGACGTCGAACATGCGGATCAGGTGGAAGGTGTAGTTCTCACTCAGTGTTGTGGCCTTGGATATCCAGCGCGCGTCCTGCTGCCAGCCCGGAACCGCCTGTTCAAAGGCGCATTCCTTGCAATTGCAGGCCGGGCATATGTTCCGGCAGGCATAGCAGCGCAGGCAGCGGGTGAAGTACCGGTCCCAGAAGGCGCTCTTCGCCGCCGGGTCCAGGGCCTCGAGCGCGGCCACGTCGCCGAAACGGTCTATGCCGGGCAGCGCGGGAGACGCCACCGCCGGTCCGAGCAGGCGGTCGGCCCCTTCCGGGACGTTTTGTTCGCACTCCAGGCAGCGCGGCTCCAGGAATTCAGCCTTCGGGAAAGCCTTCTCCCCATCCAGGTCCGTCCGCACCAGGTACGTATCCCCCCGGTCGGCAACCTCGAGCAGCTTCGCCCCGGGGGTGAAACGGGGCAGCACCTTCGCGCGGTCCAGTATGCCGGCGCACGGCAGCCCCAGGACGACGACCCTCTCCCGCGGGAACTGCCGGTCCTGGACCAGGCGGTTGACCGCCCGCATGTCACAGCCCCTCGCGGCCACGGCCAGCTTCTCCGTGCCGTACCGGTAGTCCAGAAGGTACTTCACCAGCCCGTTGGCGCAGAAGGGGCCCCACGTCAGCCGCGACGCCTCGTCCGGCGCGGCGGCGAAGAAAGGCGTGGTGCGCGCAATGTCGCTGCCGGGCTCCCAGCCGATGACCAGGGCGACCTCTTTCTTCTCCAGCAGGTCCGCCGCTTGGCGGCGCAGGTTTTGCAGCGTTTCTTTCATACCGTCTCCCATCCCAGATCACTATCGGTGGCCCGAGCTTCCCGTGCGGCGACGGGAAGGCTACTCCGTCTCCCGCATCTTGTGGTTCGGCCCCAGGGCGGTGATGCGCTCGCTTACCTCGCGCATCGTATCAACAAGCTTCCCGCCCTCGGACCCCGAGATCCAGCGCACCGTCAATCGCCCGGGCTCGAAACCGACGTACTCCATCAGCCGCTTGAACAGCTGGAAGCGGCGCCGGGTGAAGTAGTTGCCACTAACATAGTGGCAGTCGCCCGGGTGTCACCCCGAGACCAGGACGCCGTCCGCCCCCTTCTTAAAGGCGCGCAGGACAAAGTGCGGATGCACCCGGCTGGAGCAGGGCACCCGGATGATCCGGACGTTGGGGGGGTAGGCCATGCGGCTCACGCCGGCCAGGTCGGCCCCGGCGTAGCTGCACCAGTTGCAGAAGAACCCTATGATCTTCGGGTCGAAGCCCGCGGGCCGGCTCTTCTCCTCTACAGACAAAGTGCATCCACCTCCGCCAGCAGCTGTTCGTTGGTGAAGCCCCGGACCTCGATCGCCCCGGCGCGGCAGGCCACGTTACAGGCGCCGCAGCCCTGGCAGAGGCCCGGGTTGACGGCGGCCACGGTACGCTCCCGCGGGGGCTGGCCCGGCAGCCGCTCGGTGATCGTCTTCGGCTCGATGGCCTTGTACGGACAGACCGGCATGCAGAGCAGGCAGCCCGTGCACAGGGTTTCGTTCACCGCCGAGAGCATCGGGTTGGCGGCCAGCTCTTCGCGGTTCAGGAGGCCGATGACCTTCGCCGCCGCGCCGCCGGCCTGGGCGACGGTGTCCGGGATATCCTTCGGCCCCTGGCAGGCCCCGGCCAGGAAGACCCCGCCGGTATGGGTCTCCACCGGCCTGAGCTTCGGGTGTGCCTCCTGGAAGAAGCCGTCCTTATCGGACGCGGCGCCGGTCAGGTGGGAGACCTCGCGGTATCCCGCCGCCGGGACGACGGCCGTGGCCAGGACCACCATGTCGGCCTCGACCTCCACCGGCCGCCCGAGCAGGGTGTCGGCGCCGCGGACGACAAGTTTGTCTCCCATCCGGTAGATCTTCGAGACCCGGCCGCGGACGTAAGTTGCGCCCTCCGCCTGGGTGCGCTGGTAGAACTCTTCGTAGCCCTTGCCCGCCGTGCGCACGTCCATGTAAAAGATGTAGACCTGCGCCCCCGGGACCTTCTCCAGGACCTGGTGGGCGTGCTTGGCGGTGTACATGCAACAGATCCGGGAACAGTACTCCTTACCCTTGGCCGCATCACGCGAGCCGACGCACTTGACGAAGACGACGGTCTTCGGCTCCTTCCCGTCCGAGGGGCGCAGGATCTTTCCCCCGGTCGGCCCCGCCGCGTTGACCAGCCGTTCGAACTGCAGCCCGGTAATCACGTCCGGGTACTTCCCGTAGCCGTACTCCCCGTAGGCCTCCTGCCAGCGGAAGAGGTCGTAGCCGGTGGCCACCACGATGCTCCCGACCTCTTCGGTGACCAGGCTCTCCTTTTCTTCGTAGTCTATGGCCCCCACCGGGCAGACCTTGGCGCAGACGCCGCACCGCCCGCGGGTGAATTGCCGGCAGTTGGCGGCATCGATCACCGGCTTGTTGGGCACGGCCTGGGGGAAGGGGATGTAGATCGCCTTTCGCGTTCCCATGCCCAGGTCGTACTCGCTCGGGACCTTCGTGGGGCACTTCTCCCAGCAGGTCCCGCAACCGGTGCACTTCGCGTGGTCCACGCGCCGCGCCTTCTGACGGATGGTGACGGTGAAGTTGCCTATGTAGCCGCTGACCGCCGACACCTCGGCGTAGGTATAGAGCTTGATCTTCGGGTGCGATGCCACGGCGACCATCTTCGGCGTGCTGATACAGGCCGAGCAGTCCAGCGTCGGGAAGGTCTTGTCCAGGCGGGTCATGTTCCCCCCAAGGCTCGGTTCCCGTTCCACCAGGATGACTTCATGTCCGGCGTCGGCCACGTCAAGGGCGACCTGCATCCCGGCGATCCCGCCGCCGATCACCAGGCAGCGGCGGGTGACCGGCAGCGTTGAAACGGACAACGGGCCGGCCAGGGCGACCTTGGCCACCGCCCGGCGTATCAGGTCCTCGGCCTTAACCTGGGCGCGGCCCGGCTCCTTGCTGTGCACCCAGGCGCAGTGCTCCCGCAGGTTGGCCATCTCCAGCACGAACGGGTTAAGGCCGGCCCGTTCCAGGGTTTTGCGAAAGGTCTCTTCGTGCAGCCGGGGCGAGCAGGACGCCACCACCACCCGGTCCAGGCGGTGTTCCCGTACCGCCTCGACGATCATGTTCTGGCCCGGCTCGGAGCACATGTACTTGTAATCCACGGCGTGGACCACGTTCGGTATGCGGGCCGCCGCCGCAGCCAGGCCCGGGCAGTCCAGCACGGCGCCGATGTTCGAGCCGCACCAGCAGACGAAAACCCCGATTCGTGGCATTGACCAGTCCAACTCCTCTATCTTCCAAGGGCCCGCAATACCGGCCCGGTTTCAACGAAATGCGTGTTAAGGCCCAGTTCCTTCGGCGCCAGCCCCAGGGCCAGGCCGATAACCTGGGTGAAATAGACCACCGGCAGGGCAAAATTCTCCCCGAAGGCGCGGTTCACGTGTCCCTGCCGCGTGTCCAGGTTGCTCTGGCACAGGGGGCAGGCCACCGCCAGGCAATGCGCACCGGCGGCCCGCGCCACCCGCAGGATGTCGTGCGTCAGTTTAAGGACGACGGCCTCGTTGGACAGGGCGAGCGAGGCCCCGCAGCACTCGGTCTTGTAGCCCCAGTCCACCGGAGTCGCGCCGCAGGCCGCCAGCAGGTCGTCCATGGTGTGCGGCTGCTCCGGGTCGTCGAAGCCGGTGACCGCCGGCGGACGCACCAGCAGGCAGCCGTAGTAACAGGCCACCGAGAGGCCTTCCAGCGGGTGTTTCATAGCGGCGTCAATCCGCTCTTTCAGGGCCGTACCGGAAAAGATCTCCAGCAGCGAGCGCACCCTGCCGGGATTGGCGCTCTCTGCGAAAGGCTCGCCCGCGGCCCTGGCCACCTCGGCCCTCAGCCCGGGATCCGCCGCCAGGGCCAACTCGGCGACGCGCAGACGCTGGTAACAGGCCGCGCACGGCACGGCCAGATCCAATCCGGTCGCCTGTGAAAGGGTCAGGTTGCGCGCCGGCAGGGCGACCGACAGGAAACGGTCGCTGGCGTGGGCCGAGGTCGCCCCGCAGCATGTCCAGTCGGTCAGTTCCTCCAGTTCGATCCCCAGGGCGGCGCAGACCGCCCGCGTAGACCGGTCGTACTCCTTAGCGGTGGCGTGGAGGGAACAGCCCGGGTAATAAGCGAACTTCATTGGTGTCATCCCCCCGCCTCCTCCCGGCGCGAGGCGGCGAACAGCCGGGCCACCGCGCCGCGGCCGGCGCGGGTGGGTGCCAGCTTCAGCTTTCCTCGTGCCAGGAACTTGATTCCCAGGTCGATATCCTTCAACGGCCGGCCGCCCTTAAGGTTGAGCAGGGCGGCCAGGGAAGCCTCGTGCGCCCGTCCGAAGCGGCGGACCGAATCGAGGAAGGTCCTGTTGAAGAGGGCCACCTCCCGGCCGGCGGCGGTACGTCCCTCTTCCCGGGCCGCGATGCGCAGGCAGTCCATCACCCTCGCCAGGTCGATCCCGCAAGGGCAACGGGTCGTGCAGGTGGAGCAGGTCGAGCAGAGCCAGATCATCCGGTTGCCGAGGGCATCCTCCTTCATCCCCAACTGCAGGAAACGCATCACCTGGTGGGGCATAACGTCGCCCGCAAAGGCCACCGGACAGCCGGCCGTGCATTTCCCGCACTGGTAACAGCGGCGAACGTCCTGTTCACTTTCGGCCGCGATGATACGGGCGAAGGCCGCCCCATCGGCGGCCCTTTGGCTGAGATTTACGGGCCTGTCCAATCTCCTCGTCTCTCCCCAAAAGCGGAAATGGCTTCTACCCCAAAACAACATCGGGCCGCTCCCCATAAAAAAGAGGCCCGAATACTACTTTATTCGTGCCCCTTCTCCAAATTCCTTTGCCCCGGGCATCAAAAAGTGAAACCCGGAACATCCGCCGTTTCCTACCGGTAGAACCGCAACAGGATGGTTCTCAAGAAGCCCGGCAGCCGAATAAAGTAGACACGCAAGACGAACCCCTCCTCACCCGGTTTACCCTATTCTATTGGGGATGCCATCCCGGTGTGCCTTTCCCTCTCCACTCCCGCCAGCCACCGGGCCGCCTTTTCACAGGCGCTCTCGAGGGGTTCAACTTCCCACCGGGCAACGGGCAAAGAACGGAGGAATTTTTCCCCATACCGTTTTTCGATCACCCGGCGGTCGAGGACCACCACCACGCCCCGGTCCCGGCGCGTACGTATGAGACGCCCGAAACCCTGCCGGAAACGGATGACGGCCTGCGGCAGGGCCAGGGAAGCAAACGGGTTCTTCCCTTCCGCCGATAGCCGCCGGGCGCGGGTTGCCGCCACGGGGTGGTTGGGCGGGGTGAAAGGCAGCTTAACGATGATCAGGCACCGCAGCGTATCCCCGGGAAGGTCCACCCCTTCCCAGAAGCTGGCCGTGCCGAAGAGAACCGTCCGGTCACCGGCTTTGAAGGCCTCGAGCAGCCGGGCGCGGCTGCCGTCAAGGCCGTGTCCCAAAAGGTCGATATCAAGGGCTTCCAGCCGTGGCTTTAGTCTTCCATATGCCTCCCGGAGCACTTTATGCGAGGTAAATAAAACAAGGGTCCCGCCGCCGGCTCCAGCGGCCAGGCGCTCCAGGCCGCCGCAGAGGGCGTCCAGGTACACGGGACCGGCGTCCGCTCCCGGGTCGGGCAGGTCGTTGACCACCAGGACCAGGGCCTGGCGGTCATAATCAAAGGGGGATGCGACACGGCGCGTCCGCACCGTGTGCCGCGGCAAGCGGTCCACGCCGACCTGCCCGGCGAAGTAGGCGAAGGAGCCTTCCACCGTAAGGGTGGCCGAGGTGAAAATGAGCGGTCTCTTCTCGGCCAGCAGGCCTTCATGGAGCAGGCGGCCGGCTTCCACCGGCGCGGCGCGCAAAGCCACCGCCTCGCCCGGGCCGCGTGCCACCCAACTCACGTAATCGGGGTCTTCGCCCAGGAAAATGAAAGCCAGGTCGTCGAGCAGTTTGCGTCCGCGGGTCTCCTGGAGGGCAAGGTGCTCGCTGGCCTCGTCGGTCAGACTGCCCCGCGTGGCGATGTTCTCCAACACCCGGTTTACGGCAGCGAGGAGGGCCCCGGCAGTATTGCTTAGCTCCTGATAGGCATCTCCAAGCCCGTCTTCGGGCCACCCCGAGCCCCCGGGAGGAAGAAGCGACTCCCGCTCCTCGGCGCTGGCCGAGGCGCCGCCGAGCATGGCAAAGAATTTCTCCGCGGCCGCTCGCGTGGCCGCCTCACTCGCGTGGACCTGTACGTCAACCGTGCCCGGCCAGGCCTCGGCCACGCGCCCCACGGCCCGACGCAGGCCGTCCAGCCAGAGATCCCAATCCTGCCGGCTTATGGCGACGCCCAGCTGTTCGGTGGCCACATCCTCCAGGTGATGGGCCTCGTCGATGATCAGAGGGCCGTATTCCGGCAGGACTCTGCTCTCGGCCTGGATTTCGGAAAGCAGCAGGGCATGGTTGACGGCAATCACCTGGGCCTCCTCGGCTTGCCGGCGGGCCCGGCGCAAGAAGCAGGAAGCCTGATAGCGGCAGGCGTTGCCCGCGCACCCCTCCCGCTCGGCCGCTATCTCCGCCCAGAAGGCCCGCTCCCCCGGCCTGAGCCCCAGTTCCCCGCGGTCTCCGGTGGCCGTCTCGGCCAACCAGACGTGCAGGCGCGCCAGGAAAAGCGCCTTTTCCGCGCCGGGAGCCGGATCCCGGCAGGCCTGCTCCCAGCGCCTCCGGCAAAGGTAATGCTGCCGCCCCTTCAGGACCGCCGCCCGGAGCGGCCGGCCCAGGGCGGCCCGCACAAGAGGTATGTCCTTGGCCAGCAGCTGTTCCTGCAGATTGACGGTATGGGTCGAGACCACTACGCGCTGCCCGCGGGTCATCGCCCACGAGGCGGCAGGCACGAGATAGGCCAGGGACTTGCCGGTACCCGTGCCGGCCTCCACCAGGAGATAAAGCTCTTCGAGCAGCGCTTCCTGTACGGCGGCGGCCATCGCCAATTGCCCTTCCCGGTATTCGTAGCCGGGTAAAATCCGGGCCAGAACGCCACCGGGCGACAGGGCCTCCAGGGGATCATCCGGCGCCGCGTTCCCGGCAAAGGCCGCCGGGCCGGGTTCCTCCCGCCCCGAGGCGGCCTCATCCCTCACGCCTGCCGCCCGCCCCGGGGCAGGCGCCCCCCCGAAAACGCGACGGGGAGCGGTCAGACAGTCTTCCACCAGCCGCGCCCATGGGGAAAGCCCCCGGCGTAGGATATCCCACAGGCGGGCCAGCAGGTTGGGCGGCGCCTCCTGCAGCCTTTCCTCCAGGGCCGTGAAAACCCGTGCGGCGGCCAGGGCGTCGGAGAGGGCACGGTGTTCATCGCACTGTTCCACCGCCAGCAACCGGCAAAGGTGGCCGAGACGGAAACTGCCCGCGGTAGGCAGCACCACCCGGGCCAGGTCAAAGGTGTCGTAGAGGGTCTCGGCACGGTAGCCCGCCAGCCGGCCGAGGAAGGCATGGTCGAAGGCAATGTTATGACCGGCCAGGGGATCGACGCCAAGGAAATCACGTACCGCGCCCCGTACCGCGGACCATGGCGGCTGCCCCGCAAGGGCGGCGTCAGTTAGCCCGGTGAGAGAGCTGATCCGCCGGGAGATGGGCCGTGAGGGCTGCACCAGGGACTGCCACGTCTCTTCCACCAAGCCGTCTTTCACGCGTACCAGGCCGACTTCGATGATCTCGTCGGTAAGGGGGTCCAGCCCGGTCGTCTCCAGGTCACAGAAAACCAGTGTTCCCCTCAAATCTGTTCGTCCTTCCGTGCGGGGTGGGGAACCGCCGGGTTGGCGGCCTTCCCGTGTTCCTGGCCCATCCGGTGCTGCATGTCCGCCACCCGCGCCGTCAATTCCTTGATGCGCAGCACCAGGCGAATCTGCCGCCCCAAACCGAGCACAAAAGCGATAACCGCCCCCGCCGCCACCGAACCAAGCACCACGAGCGAAAGGGAGATGTCCTCGAACGTCCAGAAAAGAACCCGAATGTCAACCGTCGTCGCATTTTGCAGGGCAAACCCCGCTACGGAAAGCGCGAAAAGCAGGACGACAATCAAATAAAACTGCACGCCGCAACCCTCCTTGTTTTCCATTTTTCGGCCCGGCGGCGCATAATCCTGCTCGGCATAAACAGCTCGCATGCTGGTTAGTTTACTTACAAAACCTCTTCAAACTAAAAGGAGAGAGAAGCGTGCAACGCAGCAAGAAACCGTTCAACAGACGCGCGCAAAATCTGCGCAACCAGGTCCTGGAAGCTGCGCTTTACAACCTCTACTGGGTCTGGTCCTTGGTCGCCCTGATCCTCTTCGGGAATCCCGCCGAGGCGCAGCGCATCATTCAGAACACCACGGTCCAGGTTACCGGGCAGGAACACCTGGCACGCAAGGTGGTCCTGAAGATCTTCACCGACCTGGCAACCGACCCGGAACGTCACCTGGATCTCTTCCTGCGCAGCGCCTTCGTCTACGAGATGCAGACGCCGGCCACCGACTTTTCCCTCACTAAAAAGCTGCTGCTCTGCCTGCGCCGGCAGAACCTGCTCTCGCCGGAGTACTGTCACCTCTGGGAACAACGGCTGCAAAACGTTCGATGTTGATTTGTGGTATTATGTGGTAGGAGGTTGAGTCTTTCGATGCCCGCATTCCGCGCCGCCGTCTGCCAGATGGCCGTAGACGAGAACAAGGGCGCCAACCTGGCCTGCGCCCGGGAGATGTTGCGTGAGGCCGCCGGGTCCGGGTGCCGCCTCGCCGTCCTGCCCGAGATGTTCAACTGCCCTTACGACCATGCATTCTTCGCCGCCTTCGCCGAGGAGTACCCGCAAGGCGAAACCACCTCTTTCCTGAGCACGGCCGCCAGGGACACCGGAATGACCGTCGTCGGCGGCAGCATCCCTGAGAAGGACGGGGAGCGTCTTTACAATACCTGTTACGTCTATGGCCCGGACGGCCGGCTCCTGGGACGGCACCGCAAGCTGCACCTGTTTGACGTCGAACTCGAGGGCATGACCTTCCGGGAGTCGGACACCTTCAGTCCCGGAACCGAGACCGGTGTGTTCGACACGCCCGTCGGGCGCCTCGGCGTAGCGGTGTGCTTTGACGTGCGCTTCCCCGAATTCCTGCTCACCCAAACGCTTATGGGCGCGGAGATCATCGTCGTCCCCGCCGCCTTCAATACCGTCACCGGGCCGGCACACTGGGAACTCCTGCTTCGGGCCCGCGCCGTGGACAACCAGGTCTGGGTCCTGGCCGCCTCCCCGGCCCGCCGGGAACGGGACCGTTACGTCAGCCATGGCCACTCCCTGGTAGTGGATCCCTGGGGGCGGGTGGTCGCCGACGCGGGTACCGGGGAGACAGTCCTCACAGTGACCATCGACCCGGCGTTGACGCGTGACATCAGAGCCCGCCTGCCGGTCTTAAACGCCCGCCGCCCGGGCCTGTACCGCCTTGCCTAGCGTCCGTCTTCCCGGCCGGCGTAAATTTTTCCGGTTATGAATGTATAAGAGGAGCGGTTGAGGGTCATAATGAGAACGGACCCAGTAACAACCTAACTCCTCTCCCTTTCTGCTGTACCTTTAAGGTGCAGCACCTTTTTGTCTAATTAGGCCCATCCGCAGCCGTAATTTGCTCGCTGCGCTCGCGTAATCGGGGGTTTTCGCAGCCGAAAGCCGCTGATTTCGCACTCCTCAGGAGTGCTAGCTTCTATTTCCGTACGCCAGATACCGCTCCGCATAGATCGCCGCCACAGCTCCGTCGGCCACGGCGGTTACGACCTGGCGCAGAGGCGTGGTGCGCACGTCCCCCGCGGCGAATATCCCGGGCACGGAGGTCCGCATCTGGTTATCGGTAACAATGAAGCCCCGTTCGTCCAGCTCGACAAGCCCTTCCACAATGTAGCTGTTGGGCTTCACGCCGACGTAGACGAAAATGCCGTCCACCTTCAGGGTCGTCTTTTCCTCCGTCTTAAGGTTCTTGACGACCACTTCCTCGACGCTGTTCCCGCCGCGGATTTCCGTTACCACCGAACTCCAGAGCGGCTCGATCTTCTCGTTTTCCAGGGCGCCCTTCTGGATGCCCTTCGCCGCCCGCAAGGAATCGCGGCGGTGGATAAGATAGACCTTCGCGGCGAACTTGGTCAGGAACTGGGCTTCCTCGACTGCCGCATCTCCCCCGCCGACCACGGCCACCACCTGGTCGCGGAAGAAGGCCCCGTCGCAGATGGCGCAGTAGGAGACGCCCCGCCCGCGCAGGCGGGTTTCCCCTTCAACGCCGAGGGGCCGGGGCCCGGTGCCGGTGGCCAGGATGATCGTCCGCGTCTCGACCTCGCCCGTCCTGGTCCGCAGGCGGAAGATCCCGCCGTCCCGGGTAATCTCGTGCACCTCGTTGGTTTCCATGGGCAGTCCCAGATCCCGGGCATGCTTCTCCATGCGGGACATCAGTTGGGGTCCGTCGATCCCTCCCGGGAACCCCGGGTAGTTCTCGATCTTTTCGGTGTTCAGTACGGCGCCCCCCGGCGCCCCGCGCTCCATGAGGACGGCGTCCAGACCCGATCGCATGGCATAGATCCCGGCCGCCAACCCGGCCGGACCGCCACCGATAATCACCAGATCTTTCATCAGCTATCACCTCTTGAAGTTCCGCCGCGGCGCCCCGTCGCGCCTCGCGGAAGCGGCCCCGCTCCCGCCGGCGGCGGTATACTTATTATAGCCATTAAATTAAGGCGAAGCTTTTCACCGGTCTGCCTCGAGGAGTTCGCGGCAGGCGGCCATAACCCCCAGCCGCGCGTAATGCCGTGAAAGGCCGCCCTGCAGGTACACGACGTAGGGCTCCCGCATCGGCGCATCCGCGCTAAGCTCCAGGGACGCTCCCTGGATGAAGGTCCCCGCCGCCATCACGACCCCGTCGGCGTAACCCGGCAAGGATCCGGCTTCGGGGATGACGTGGGCGTCTACCGGCGAGCCCCTCTGCAACCCGCGGCAGAAGGCCAGGATGCGTTCCGGCCGCCCCAGGCGGATGGCCTGCACGATGTCGCTCCGCGGCAAATCGTCCCATTTCGGCAGGACCGCGTAACCCAACCGTTCCAGGAGCCGGGCGGCGAAAACCGCACCTTTCAAAGCCTCGGCGACAATATGCGGGGCCAGGAACAGTCCCTGGAACAGCAACCGGTAGCCCTCCGGGGCGCAACCCACGTGCGCCCCCAGCCCCGGAGCGGTCAGGCGCTCCGCCGCCAACTCCACCAGGTCGGCCCGGCCGGCCACGTAGCCCCCGGTGGGAGCCAATCCCCCGCCGGGGTTCTTAATGAGGGACCCGGCGCAAAGGTCGGCCCCGACGGCCGGCGGCTCCCGGTCCTCCACGAACTCCCCGTAACAGTTGTCGACCAGCACGGTGATCCCCGGGT
>JASEER010000042.1 GCA_030019475.1 Thermoanaerobacterales bacterium
CGCGCCGTACGACTCCTCACATCCCGGATGGCCGACGCCGTCATTGAAGGGCGGCAGGGCGAGCAGACACCGGTCAATGACGAGGATGTCCTGGAAGAAGAGTAGGGGCGAAAACCCCTACTTTTTTGTTGACGGACTACACTACATCGTTTTAGGTTATAATGGAAAACAGGAGTTTTTCTGCGGAAAATTTTGGCACAGGGGGAGCATCAGCGTGGAAGTATCGGCGAAAATGGTCAAGGAACTGCGGGAGAGAACGGGCGCCGGGATGATGGATTGCAAGAAGGCCCTGATGGAAACCGGCGACATGGAGAAGGCCATTGATTTCCTCCGCGAGAAGGGTCTGGCCGCCGCGGCGAAAAAGGCCGGGCGGGCCGCTTCCCAGGGCCTGGTTGACAGCTATATTCACGGTGCCGGCAGGATCGGCGTATTGATCGAAGTCAACTGCGAGACCGACTTTGTTGCGAAGACCGACGACTTCAAGGCCCTGGTCCGGGACCTGGCGATGCAGGTGGCCGCGGCGCGGCCGGAATATGTGGCGCGGGAGGAAGTCCCGGCGGCGGTCATCGAGCACGAGCGGAGCATTCTCCGCGCCCAGGCCCTGCATGAAGGAAAGCCGGAAAAGATTGTTGAAAAAATGGTCGACGGGCGGCTGGAGAAGTTCTTCAAAGACAACTGCCTTTTGGAGCAGCCGTTCATCAAAAATCCGGACGTAACGGTGCAACAGGTTGTAACCGAAGCGATTGCCAAGCTCGGAGAAAACATCGTCGTCCGGCGGTTTGCCCGCTTTGAGCTGGGCGAGGGCCTGGGGCAGGAGTAATAAATGATTGCGGCCAAGTATCGGCGGGTGATCCTGAAGCTCTCGGGGGAGGCCCTGGCCGGTGACCAGGGCTACGGCATCAGCCCCGAGGTAGTGAACTTCATCGCCTCCGAGATCCAGGACGTGGTTCAGACTTTCCGGGTGCAGATGGCCATTGTCGTCGGCGGCGGAAACATCTGGCGCGGTGTGGCCGGCAGCGCTAAGGGAATGGACCGGGCCACGGCGGACTACATGGGAATGCTGGCGACGGTGATCAATTCCCTGGGCCTGCAGGATGCCTTGGAGAAACTCGGAGTGGACACCAGGGTGCAGGTGGCCATTGAGATGCGCGCCATCGCCGAGCCTTACATCCGCCGGCGGGCCATCAGGCACCTTGAGAAGGGCCGGGTGGTGATCTTTGCCGCCGGTACGGGGAACCCCTACTTTTCGACCGATACCACGGCCGCGCTCCGGGCGGCGGAGATCGAGGCCGAAGCGATTCTGATGGCCAAGCGCGTCGACGGGGTTTACGACGCCGATCCCCTGGTGCATCCGGAGGCCCGCAAGTTCGAGCGCTTGACTTACATTGAAATGCTGAACATGGGGCTTGGCGTAATGGATGCCACGGCCGCATCTTTATGTATGGAAAACACCATCCCGCTGGTGGTCTTCAGCATGCGCGAGGCGGGGAACATCCGGCGGGCGGTGCTGGGGGAGAAGATCGGAACTTATGTGGGGGTGAGAAAAGATGCGTGAGCTTATTAACACGGCCGAGGGGAATATGAAGAAGACGATCGATGTAGTCCGCAAGGACTTTGCCTCCCTGCGCGCCGGGCGGGCCACCCCGGCGTTGCTGGACAAGATCCTCGTGGACTACTACGGGACCCCGACGCCGATTAATCAGCTGGCCTCGATTTCCGTGCCCGAACCCCGGATGCTGGTCGTGCAGCCCTGGGATAAGGGCGCCATCGGCGAGGTGGAGCGGGCGATCATGAAGTCCGACCTGGGCATCAACCCGGTAAACGACGGCAACGTTATCCGGCTGAAAATACCGGAACTGACGCAGGAGCGCCGCCAGGAACTGGTGAAGGTGGTCCGTAAGAGGGCCGAGGAGGGCCGGGTGGCGGTGCGTAATATTCGCCGGGAGACCATTGAACAGCTCAAGGCCCGCCAGAAAGAGGGAGTCATTTCCGAGGACGACCTTCGCCGGCACCAGGATGAGGTACAGAAGCTCACCGACCGTTACATTAAAGAAATCGACGGCTTAGTGGCGGCCAAGGAAAAGGAAATCACGGAGATGTAGTTCATGGACTGTCCGGATGTCCTTGGCCTGGAGCTTGCCGAAGCACGGGAGCTTTTACAGGCGGCCGGTTTCACCGTGCGGGTGGTTGCTACGGGCCCGCCACGGGGTGGGGTGGGCGGTCCGGAGCGTGTGCTGCGGGTGGCCCGGACAGAGGCGGACGTCGTCGAACTGGTGGCGGCCCCCCAGGGCTGGGAAGAGCATAACGGGCGGCCGGTTCAGTCCGCTGGTTGAGCACCGCAGTTTATCGGCGCTTCGCGGCCACGACAATTCTTTATGGACTCGAGAATGGGGACGCCCTTCGGGGACGAGGGGCGTGCCCGGACAGCATGTCGCGGTACCCCCCCGGATCGGGGGGGTTTTATATAATCGAGGGGGTCAGTCATGGCTAACGGGCAGAGTCAAAGGCCCGAAGAGGAAGAGCGGTTGGCCGTTTCCCTGGGGCTTGATCCTCATCGGCTTCCGCTGCACATTGCGATTATCATGGACGGCAACCGCCGCTGGGCTGAGCATAGGGGGCTGTCGGCCGGCGAGGGCCACCGGGCGGGTGCGGAATCTCTGCGTGACGTCGTACGCTTTTGCGGCGAACTGGGGATACCCTTTTTGACGGTGTACGCCTTTTCTACTGAGAACTGGAAGCGGCCGGAGGACGAGGTCCAGGCCTTGATGCATCTTCTGGTGGAGTACCTGGCGCGGGAGGTCGACGAGCTGGATGCCAACGGCGTTCGCGTGCGCGCCATCGGCCGCCTGGCAGAGCTGCCCGCCGCCGCGCAACTGGCCCTGGCCGCGGCCGAGGATCGAACGGCGGGGAACGGTCACCTCACCCTTACCCTTGCCCTGAATTACGGGGGGCGCGCCGAACTGGTGGACGCCGCGCGGCGTCTGGCGGCCGACGCCGCCGCCGGGCGGCTGTATCCCCAGGCCATTGACGAGGAGACCCTGTCACAGTGCCTTTATGCGGGGGATATTCCCGATCCGGACCTGCTCATCCGGCCCGCGGGGGAGTTTCGGGTGTCGAACTTCCTGTTATGGCAGATCGCCTATGCCGAGTTCTGGGTAACACCGGTGCTGTGGCCGGACTTCCGGCGCCAGCACCTTACCGAGGGTCTCCTTGAGTATCAGCGGCGCGAACGCCGGTTCGGGGGGCGGACAAAGTGCTAGGGATGAGGGTGCTCACGGCTCTGGTCGGCGTACCGGCATTGCTCGCCGTCGCCTGGGTGGGCGGGCCGGCGCTCCTGGTCCTGCTGGCGGTGCTGGCAGTCCTGGCGGCCGAAGAGCTGTGCCGCCTGTTGCGCAAGGACCGCCCGCACAGGGGCCTTGCTTTTGTGGGAGTCTTAGCGCTTCTGGCCGGCGCATATTTTCTTGAAGGGGACTTTCCGGGCTTTCTACCGGCCGCATTGTTATTACTCTACCTGACGGCAATGGTCCTCTTTTTCCCGCGTTTTAACGGGCGGTCCTTCTGCTCCACGCTGGTCGCTGCGGGGTATCCCGCGCTGTTGGCCTACCTCTATGTCCTGCGCGTGCGGCCGGACGGGTGGGAATGGGTCCTATTCACGCTGCTTGCCACCTGGGCCTTTGATACTCTCGGCTACTTTGTGGGACTGACCCTTGGACGGGTGCGCATTACCCCGGGACTCTCGCCGAAGAAGAGCCTGGAGGGCCTGATAGGGGGGCTGGCGGGGGCGGTCCTGGTGGCCTATGTTTTCTCGCTGGTCACGGGGGCCGGGCCGCTCGCCCTGCTGCTTGTCCTGGGCTTCGCGGTCGCGGTCGGTGCGCAGGTCGGCGACCTGGCGGCCTCGGCCTTCAAGCGGTTCGCCGACGTTAAGGACGCCGGCCGGCTGCTTCCGGGCCACGGAGGGGTGCTTGACCGCTTTGACAGTTTACTTTTTTCGGCCCCCCTGGCCTATTTTCTAATTAACCTGCTGGGAGTGAAAATGCCGTGAGCGGTGTTTCGCCGCGACTGCAGCGCGTGGTCTGGACGGCGGCGGCCGTATTACTGGTGGCCGCCAACGCCGTCCTGCTGGCCCGGGTGGCGGGATTCGCCCTGCCCATCCTGGCGCCCTTTATTGTTGCCGCTCTGGCGGCGCTGTTCCTAGAGCCGGCGGTACGCTTCTTCCATGTGCGCCTGAGGTTTCCGCGTTTCCTGGCGGCCCTGACGGCGATCCTACTTACGGTGGGCAGCCTGGGTTTGTTGGTGACATTGGGCATCCTGCGCCTGATCGCCGAACTCGGGAGCCTTTCCAATGCGCTGCCGGCCTATGTGGCTGCGCTGCGCGCCTTCGCGGAAGGCCTGATCAGCCGGGGGATAGTCTTCTACGGCCATCTGCCGCCCGCGGTGAGCGACTACGTTGACAACGCCGTTAAGGCGGCCAGCCAGAGCGTTGAATCGGGGCTGGCAACGGTCGTGAACGGTGTCTTGGCGGGCCTGGGCAAGCTCCCCGGCGCCTTTTTCATCGCCCTGATTATCCTGCTGGGCACCTATTTCTTCAGCCGGGACCTCCAGCCGATGAAGGAATTGTGGCTGCGGTGGCTCCCCGGTACCTGGGGCCGGGACAGCCTGGACGTCGCCCGGCAGGCTTTTAACGCTTTCCGGGGCTACCTGCGGGCGCAGGCGGTCCTGGTTTCGATCAGCACGGCCGTCGCCATAACCGGCCTGGTGCTGATCGGCTCGCCGTATGCGGTCAGCCTGGGTCTCCTGACGGGTTTCTTCGACCTTATCCCAGTGCTGGGGCCGAGCACAGTCTTTGTGCCCTGGATTGTATGGTCGGTTTTGACAGGGGCCACCGGCTTCGCGGTGAAACTGGGGATCGTCCTGGGAATCATCCTCGTGTTACGGCAACTCCTGGAGGCGAAGGTCATCGCGATGAGCCTCGGAGTGCACCCGCTGGCCGTCCTGGCGGCGATGTATATCGGCCTTAAAACCCTGGGGGTGCTCGGCCTGGTTATAGGACCGATCCTGTTGATTATCATCCAGGCCGCGGTGAAAGCCTACCTTAAATCACGTAGTGGACTATAATAAAGCTGGAGGAACACATGACCGGAAGGAAAAAGCGCATCAGTGTCCTTGGGAGCACGGGATCCATCGGCCGGCAGGCCCTGGATATTGTGGCCGCCCATCCGGAAAGGCTGCAGGTGGTCGGCCTCGCCGCCGGGAGGAACTGGGAAGCGTTGCTTGAACAGTGCCGGCGCTTCCGGCCGGAGGTGGCGGCGGTGGCGACGACCGCGGACGCCGCGCGGCTGAAGGCGGAACTTGGCCGGAAGACCGAGGTCGTCTGGGGGAAAGAGGGCCTGAAGGCGGTGGCCGCCTGGCCGGCGGCGGACACCGCCCTGGTGGCCGTTTCCGGCACGGTCGGCCTGGAGCCGGTTTTGGCGGCCGTCGCCGCGGGAAAAGACATCGCCCTGGCCAACAAGGAGACGCTGGTTGCCGGCGGTTCCCTGGTGACCGAAGCCGTGCGGCTGGCGGGAGTCCGGCTCTTGCCCGTTGACAGCGAGCACTCCGCCATTTGGCAGTGCCTGGAGGGCCGGCGGCGGGATGACATCGCGCGCGTCATTCTTACCGCCTCGGGCGGGCCGTTTCGTACTCTGCCGCAAAAAGAACTGGCCCGGGTACGAGCCGCCCAGGCTTTGCGCCATCCGACATGGCGGATGGGCCCCAAGATTACGGTTGACTCGGCGACCCTGATGAACAAGGGCCTGGAGGTTATCGAGGCGCACTGGCTGTTTGAGATGGGTTACGACGCCATCGAAGTCGTCGTTCATCCCCAGAGTATTGTTCACGGCCTGGTGGCTCTGGCTGACGGGACGTTGATTGCCTGCCTGTCCGCGACCGATATGCGTCTCCCAATCCAGCACGCCCTGAGCCACCCGGAACGCTGGCACGCCCCGGTGCCGGCAGTGGACCTGGCATCGCTGCAGGAACTGACCTTCGAGATGCCTGACCGGGAGCGTTTTCCGAGCCTGGACCTGGCCTATGCCGCCGGACGCACCGGGGGCACGGCCCCGGCGGTGCTCAACGCGGCCAACGAAGAAGCAGTGCAGGCCTTCTTACACGACGTCCTCGACCTGCCCGGGATCCCGAAGGTAGTGGCGTCCGTCCTGGATGAGCACGACGTAGTCGCCCAACCGGACCTGGAGGCCGTCCTGGCGGCCGACGCCTGGGCCCGGCGAAGGGCGGCGGAGATCATCAAAGAGGTGGTAAAGAGTTGACAACCTTCGTGGCGGCGGTCTTCGTCTTCGGGCTGCTGATCTTTATCCACGAACTCGGACACTTCCTTGTCGCCAAGCGGAGCGGCATTCTGGTACACGAGTTTGCCCTCGGGTTCGGGCCGAAGCTGGCCGGCATAAAGCGGGGGGATACCCTTTACAGTATCCGGGCCTTCCCTCTCGGCGGTTTTGTACGCATGGCGGGAATGGATCCCAACGAGGATGAGGCGAAGATCGGACCAGGCCGCAGTTTCAAGGAAAAGCCTGTCTGGAAGCGTATGGCCGTGATTTTTGCCGGTCCGCTGATGAACCTGGTTCTCGCCGCGGTTCTGCTGGCTGTGGTCTTCCTTTTCCAGGGCCTGCCCATGGCGACGACCACGGTGGGTGAGGTCCTGCCCGACCGGCCTGCTCTCGCCGCGGGCGTGCGGCCGGGCGACCGTATCGTGGCCGTGGACGGCGCCCCGGTGCGGACCTGGGCCGAGACCTCGACGAGGATCAGCGAGGGCACCGGACGGGAGATCGCGCTGACCGTCGAACGCGGCGGGGAACGCCTCGTTCTGCGGGTCAAGCCCATGGAGGTGGATGGGCGGGCGGTGATCGGCATCCGCCCGATGGTGGAGCCTCGCCCGGTAGGCGTGGTAACGGCCCTGGGCGAAGGCGTGCGCTATACGTGGTGGTTTATCACCCTCATCTTCGGCTTCATCGGGCAGATGCTCTTCCACCAGACGCCCGCCGAACTGGCCGGGCCGGTGCGGATCGTGGCCGAGATCGGTGACGTCGCGAACCGGTTCGGTTTCTTGGCCCTGTTGCAGCTGGCGGCCTTCCTGAGCGTGAACCTGGGCCTTTTCAACCTTTTCCCGATTCCGGCCCTGGACGGCAGCCGCCTGATGTTCCTGGCATGGGAGGGCATAAGCGGCCGGCCGGTGAACCCGGAGAAGGAGGGCTTCATTCACCTCATCGGCTTCGGACTGCTGTTGGTCCTGATGGTCGTGGTCACCTACAACGACATCATGCAATTGATAATGTGAGCGGGGTCTTACCGTGGGAGTGATCGAACGCCGCCGGAGCCGCCCCGTACAGCTCGGCCGGGTGCAGGTCGGGGGCGGGGCGCCGATAGCGGTACAGTCCATGACGAACACCGACACCCGGGATGTCGCCGCCACCGTCGCCCAGATAAGGGAACTGGCCGCCGCGGGGTGCGAGATCGTCCGGTTGGCGGTTCCTGACAGCGAAGCGGCTGCGGCCCTGGCCCGGATCAGGCGCGAGGTGCCCGACGTGCCGCTGGTGGCCGATATCCACTTCGATTACCGCCTGGCCCTGGCCGCGCTGGAGGCGGGGGTGGACGGGCTGCGGCTGAACCCGGGCAACATCGGCGGACGGGCAAAGGTGGAGGCCGTCGTCCGGGTGGCTGCCGAGAGAAGGGTGCCCATCCGTATCGGGGTTAACGCCGGATCCCTGGACCGCCGCCACCTGCAGGCGCACGGTGGCGTCACCGCGGCGGCGATGGTCGCCAGCGCCCTGGAGCATATCGCCATACTGGAGGATCTGAATTACCGGGACATAAAGGTTTCCCTCAAGGCGAGCGATGTGATGCTCACCGTCGAGGCCTACCGGGAACTGGCGCGCCGGGTCGATTACCCCCTGCACGTGGGGATTACGGAAGCGGGGACCATGCGCGGCGGTCTGGTGAAGTCGGCCGTCGGCATCGGCATCCTTCTCGCCGACGGTATCGGGGATACCATCCGCGTTTCATTGACCGCGCCCCCGCGCTACGAGGTGTGGGCGGGCTACGAGATCCTGAAGGCGCTGGGGTTGCGCCGCCGGGGCGTGGAACTGATCTCCTGCCCGACCTGCGGGCGGACCGAGATCGACGTCATCCGCCTGGCGAACGAGGTGGAGGATCGCCTGCAGGGCGAGACGCGCCCGCTGAAGGTGGCGGTGATGGGCTGCGTGGTCAACGGGCCCGGCGAGGCCCGTGAGGCGGACGTCGGCATCGCCGGCGGGCGCGGGGTGGGTCTGGTCTTCCGTAAAGGCCGCCCGGTCCGTACCGTTCCCGAAGACAAGCTGGTTGAGGCCCTGATGGAGGAGATAAGGAAACTTGAAATTGGCAATTAGAAATTGGTAATGGGGAATTATGGCTTGATACGTAAGGACCCCCTAATTATCAATAGTTTCCAATTTCTAATTTCTAATTTCCAATTATAAGGAGGGTTTTTCTTGCGCGCGTTGCAGTACTGGGCTCCCACCCTGCGCGAAGTCCCGGCGGAGGCCGAGGTTGTAAGTCATCAGCTGCTGCTGCGGGCGGGCTTCATTCGCAAGGCGGCGGCCGGAATGTATACCCTGCTGCCCCTCGCCCACCGGGTGATCACGAAGATCGAGAACATCATCCGCGAGGAGATGAACCGTGCCGGCGGGCAGGAGATCCTGATGCCGATCATGCAGCCGGCGGAACTCTGGCAGCAATCCGGACGCTGGGAGGTCTACGGCCCTGAACTTATGCGCCTCAGGGACCGTCACGGGCGGGACTTTTGCCTGGGACCGACGCACGAGGAGATAATCACGGAGCTGGTAAAGAACGATGTGCGCTCCTACCGCCAGCTTCCGCTGTTGCTCTACCAGATTCAAAACAAATACCGCGACGAGCGCCGGCCCCGGTTCGGGCTGATGCGCGGCCGGGAGTTCATCATGAAGGATCTCTACTCCTTTGACCGTGATGAAGCCGGGCTGGATGTGAGCTACTGGAAAATGTACCGGGCCTACGAGCGGGTATTCGCCCGCTGCGGCCTGGCCTTTCGTCCCGTCGAGGCCGACTCCGGGCCGATCGGCGGTTCGGGCTCCCACGAGTTCATGGTCCTGGCGCAATCCGGGGAGGCCACCATCATCTACTGTCCCAACCCGGACTGCGGCTACGCCGCCAACGTGGAAAAGGCCTTCAGCAGGTCGGACTTGCCTGAGAAGGAGGAGACGCCCGCCGCGTTGGAGACGGTGGCGACGCCGGGGATGAAAACGGTGGACGACGTAACGGCCTTCCTGGGCATGGATGCCAGGCGGATCATCAAGACGATAATCTATGAGACCGAGCGCGGACCGGTGGCGGCCCTGGTCCGCGGCGACAGGGAGGTCAACGAGGTCAAGCTTCTCAACGCCACCGGAACCGTGCGCCTGGAGCTGGCCGGTCCGGAGACCGTAAGCCGCCTGACCGGGGCCCCCGTGGGTTTCGCCGGCCCGGTGGGGCTTTCCGGCGTGACCCTCTACGTTGACGAGGAGGTAGCGGCCGGGGCGAACTTTGTGGCCGGGGCCAATAAGGCCGACGCCCATTATGTGAACGTCAACCCCGGCCGGGACTTCCCGTTGACCCACGTCCTCGACCTGCGCCTCGTCAGGGCCGGGGAGCCCTGCATCAAGTGCGGCGCCCCCCTGGAGGCGACGCGGGGGATCGAAGTCGGGCAGGTCTTCAAGCTGCATGAAAAGTACTCGCGGGTCCTGGGAGCGACCTTCCTTGACGAGGACGGCCAGGAGAAACCCTTCGTGATGGGCTGCTACGGCATCGGCGTTACGCGGACCATGGCCGCCGCCGTCGAGCAGAACCACGACGCCGACGGGATCATCTGGCCGGCGTCCATCGCTCCCTTTGCCGCCGTGGTCGTCCCGGTGAACATGCGGGATGACACCCAGGTCCGCCTGGCGGAGAACGTGTACCGTCAGCTCGGGGAGGCCGGGATCGAGGTCCTCTTGGACGACAGGGAGGAGCGCGCCGGGGTGAAGTTCAAGGACGCCGACCTGGTGGGTTACCCGGTGCGGATCACGGTCGGCAAGACGGCGTCCGAGGGCCGGGTGGAGGTAATGCACCGTCGCACCCGCCAGACTCGCGTGGTGGACCAGGCGGACGCCGTTGCCGCGGTACAGGATTGTCTTAAAGAGAATTAAGCGTAAGCAGGTCCGATTTAACTTTTAGTGGACATTGGTTTATTATTTATTTGGGTGGTATGTCATAGAGTGAAGGAAGAGGGGGGTGGCTTTTACGGCAACGCGGGTCCGAGCGGTGCTGGCAGGTCTCGCCCTGGGCCTGTTCCTGCTGGCGGGAATGTTCGGCGGCCTGCCCGGGGGAGCCTGGGCCGCCTCCAGGACCGGAGATGTTCTGGTACTTTCTGTCGACGGGCCGATCGTGCCGGTGGTGGCGCGGTACGTCGAGAAGGGGCTTGAAAAGGCCGCCCGGGAAGGCTGCCAGGCCTGCATCGTCGAACTGAACACTCCCGGCGGGCTTTATGACACCACCCAGGAGATCGTGCAGTCCATTCTGAACTCCCGGGTCCCCGTCGTGGTCTACGTCCACCCTGCCGGGGGCTGGGCTGCGTCGGCCGGGACCTTCATCACCATCAGCGGCCACGTCGCCGCCATGGCCCCGGGCACCCGCATCGGCGCCGCCCACCCGGTGGGGGTGCAGGGAGAGGAGATCGAGGGCGTCCCCGCGGAGAAGATTACCGAGGACGCGGCGGCCTGGGTGCGCAGCATCGCCTCCATGCGCGGCCGTGACGCCGACCGCGCCGAGGCCGCGGTCGTCCGGTCCCGCTCCTATACCGACGAGGAGGCGCTGAAGTATCGCCTGGTGGACGTCCGGGCGCGCGACATGTCGGGATTGCTGACGGCCGTTGAAGGACGGCAGGTCAAACTGATCGACGGACGCGAGGTCACTTTGCACACCGCCGGGGCTGACGTGGAACACCTGCCCATGAGCGGCCTTGAGCGCTTCCTGCTGACGCTGGCCGATCCCAACATAGCCTACATGCTGCTTTCCCTGGGCATGCTGGGGCTGATGATCGAATTATTCCACCCGGGAATCCTTTTTCCCGGGGTGGCGGGGGCGGTGGCGACAATACTCGGTTTATATTCCCTCGGAACGCTTGATGCCTCGTGGAGCGGCATCCTGCTGATCATCCTGGCCTTCGGCTTCTTCATCGCCGAGGTCTTCGTGCCGAGCTTCGGGCTCCTGACGGTCGCGGGCCTTGTCTCCCTGGTGACCGGGTCGGTTATGCTCTTTACCGAATCCGGTCCCATGACCCCCCTGAACTGGGGCGTCATCGGTGTCGTGGTGGCCGCCGTTGCCGCCTGCATGATCCTCGTGGGGCGCGCGGTGATCAGGGCCCACCGGCGCAAGGCCGTGACCGGCGCCGAGGGTCTGGTGGGTGCGGTGGGGGAAACCATAGCCGCGCTCGAGCCGTGCGGAGAGATCCTCCTGGAAGGGGAGCGCTGGCGCGCGGAGAGCCTGGAAGGGGCGATCCCGCCCGGTGAACGGGTCGAGGTGGTACGCCTGGAGGGGCTCAAGGTTTACGTCCGGCGGCGTGACGGACGGAACACGGGCGGATCCGGAGGATAACGCCGCCCGCACAAGTTCGTTCCTTTGCCGCCGCGGCGCATTACATAACTAACAGTTTAAGGAGGTATGCCGGTGTTCAGTATAGTGACATGGTTTCTTGTCCTGGCCGTTGCGGTCGCCATCCTGAGTTCGGCGATCCGCATCGTGCAGGAATACGAGCGGGGGGTTATCTTCCGGCTTGGACGCTACGTAGGGGCCCGCGGACCGGGACTCTTCTTCCTGATCCCGGTCATCGAGCGCATGCAGAAGGTGGACCTGCGCGTCGTCACCCTGGACGTGCCCACCCAGGAGGCGATCACAAGGGATAACGTGACGGTCAAGGTCAACGCCATCATCTACTTCCGGGTCGTCGACCCCGGCAATGCGGTCCTGAAGGTCGTCGACCATATCCGGGCGACCTCCCAGCTTGCCCAGACCACGCTGCGAAGCGTGCTGGGCCAGTCGGAGCTGGATGAACTGCTGGCGCACCGGGAGCAGATCAACCAGCGCCTGCAGAAGATCATCGACGAGGGTACCGAGCCCTGGGGTGTTAAGGTGTCTCTGGTCGAGGTCCGGGACGTCGAACTGCCGCAGTCGCTGCAGCGTTCCATGGCGGCACAGGCGGCGGCCGAGCGGGAGCGGCGGGCGAAGGTCATCCACGCCGACGGCGAGTACCAGGCCTCCGAGAAGCTGGCCCAGGCCGCCGCGGTAATCGCGTCCCAGCCGGCTGCGTTGCAGCTGCGTTACCTTCAGACCCTGACAGAGATTTCCAGCGAGCGTTCGAACACCATCGTCTTCCCCATTCCGATCGAGCTGATGCAGAAGTTCATGCAGCAGTTCACCGGCCCTTCACCGAAGGAAGGCGAGCAGAAATAGCCGTTGCCGTGCCCGACGGAAGGGGATCCGTCTGGACAAGGCGAAATTGATCAGTGATGGCACATACTATAATGGATGGGAGTTGCGGGGCGGTTAAGGGCCCGCCCCGGGCCGTCCGGAAGGGTTGGTGTGCGACCGCCGGTGAACGAGCAAGAAAACCGGGTTCCACTGAACGGGCCTGGTTTTCTTTTTCGGTCCCGGAGACGGACAAGGGGGAGAGGGGCTGTTTCATGCTGGACAAGTTCGAGCGTGCGATAACCTACCTGCGCATCTCGGTCACCGGGCGCTGTAACATGCGGTGCTTCTACTGCCGGCCCGGCGGCGGCGGGGAACCGGGCGAGCCCGGACTTCCCGCCGGCGATATCGTGCGTATCGTGCGTGCCGGAACGCGGGTGGGGATCCGTAAAATACGGCTGACCGGCGGCGAGCCCCTGGTCCGGCCGGATATCGTGTCCCTGACGGCGGCGCTGTCGGCCCTGCCCGGCATCGATGACATTGCTTTAACCACCAACGGGGCACTCCTGGCAAGGTATGCGCAAGAGCTTAAGGAGGCCGGACTGCGCCGGGTTAACATCAGTCTCGATACCCTCCGCCCGGAGCGCTTCACGTCAATTACCCGCGCGGGGCGCTGGCAGGACGTCTGGAGCGGAGTCGAGGCGGCACTGGTCCACGACTTCTCGCCCGTAAAGCTCAACGTCGTCGTCCTGCGCGGCCACAACGAGGACGAGGTCGCCGACTTCGCCCGTCTCGCGAGGGAATACCCGCTGCACGTGCGCTTCATTGAGCTGATGCCGATCGGCGAAGGCAGCGCCTTTACGAGTGAACTCTACGTTTCAGCCGATGAAATCTGGGGCAGGCTCCGCGATTATGCCGGGGCGCTGGAGCCCGTCGGCTCGGTCGGCGGCAGCGGCCCGGCGCGTTACTGGAAGCTGCCCGGCGGCCGGGGGACGATCGGGCTGATCGCGCCGCTTTCCGGTTATTTTTGCCCGTCGTGTAACCGCATGCGCCTTACGGCCGCAGGCACCTTAAGGCCCTGTCTCTGCCAGGGGGAGGAGATCGATGTCAAGCCGCTCCTGGCCCGCGGCGCCGGCGACGATGAATTGGCGGCCCTGATGACGCGCGCTATCGCCGCAAAACCGAAGGGCAACCCGGAACACGAGATCGCGCCGGTGACCGACCGGCTGATGTCCCAGATCGGCGGCTAAGGCCGCCGTGGATGATCGGGGATCTCCTCCCGGGCGACTTGCTGAGCGTGGGCAGGGGATCCCCGGCCTGCGGTCCCCCGTAAAGGACGCTTTGGTTGACAGCCTTCGACCCGCTATCTATAATCGAGACCAGAGAAACAGACATTTTGGCTGCGTGCGCAGCGTGAAGGACGAGAGGTGTCGGCTCACGCCGGCATTTTCTTTGTCGGCAGGAGGCTCATCCATGGATACCGAATATATGCGCATGGCCTTGGAGTTGGCGGCCCGTGCACGGGGACGTACCAGCCCCAACCCCATGGTCGGGGCCGTGGTCGTGCACGACGGGCAAATCGTGGGGCGGGGCTTTCATGCCCGTGCCGGCCTCCCGCACGCGGAGGTCGAGGCGTTGCGCGAGGCCGGCGAGGCGGCCCGGGGCGCGACGCTGTACGTCACCCTGGAGCCCTGCTGCCACCACGGGCGCACCGGCCCGTGCACTGAGGCCGTCATCGCCAGCGGGGTGCGACGGGTCGTGGCGGGGATGCGCGACCCGAACCCCCTCGTCGCCGGCCATGGCCTGGCCCGGCTGCGCGAGGCCGGGATCGAAGTGACCGAAGGCGTGCTGGCCGAGGAAGCCGCCCGCCTCAATGAGGTCTTTATAAAGTTTATCACCACGCGGCGGCCCTTCGTCGTCGTCAAGGCGGCGGTGAGCCTGGACGGCAAGATCGCCACCCACACCGGCGACGCCCGCTGGGTCACCTCGGCCGCGGCGCGGAGCGAGGGGCACCGCCTGCGCGACACATACGACGCCATCCTCGTCGGCATCGGCACCGTTCTGGCCGACGACCCGTCCCTGACCACCAGGTTGCCGGAAGGGGGCGGCCGCGATCCGGTGCGGGTGATCCTTGACAGCCGGGCGCGGACGCCGGTCGCGGCGAGGGTACTCAGGCAGGAGTCCGCGGCTCCGACCGTCATTGCGGTTACGGAGCTTTCACCGCCCGAACGGCGCAAGGCGCTGGAGGCGGCGGGCGCCGAGGTCTGGATCTGCGGATCCGACCCCCAGGTGGACCTCGACCTGTTGCTGGCCCGGCTCGCCGAGCGCGAGATAACCAGCGTCCTGGTCGAGGGCGGGTCCTCCGTAAACGCCTCTTTCCTGGAAGCCGGCCTGGTAGACAAGGTGGTCTGGTTCATCGCCCCCAAGATCATCGGTGGGCGCGAGGCGCCGGGGGCGGTCGGCGGCAGGGGCCCGGCACGGATGGCGGAGGCCGTGGAACTCGAACGGGTGCAGTGGAGGCCGGTCGGCGAGGATTTGTGCTGCGAAGGGTATCTTAAGAAGAAGGGGTCCGGATAACGGATCTGGAGCAAGGGAAGGAGGCCGGCGCCGGTGTTCACCGGGATCATTGAGGAACTGGGAACGCTCCGGCGTATCGAGCACAGGCCGGATGCCGCGCGGCTGTTGATCGTGGCACGGGAGATCCTGGCCGACGCCCGCCTGGGAGACAGTATCGCCGTTAACGGCGTCTGCCTTACCGTGACCTCTTTGGCCGCCGGCCGGGGTGAATTCATGGCCGACGTCATGGCCGAGACCCTGGCCCGCACGAACCTCGGGGAACTGAAGGCCGGGGACCGGGTGAACCTGGAGCGCGCCATGCGCCTGGGCGACCGCTTGGGCGGCCACCTGGTTTCCGGGCACATCGACGGCGTGGGTCGTATCCTGTCGCGGGAACCGCAGGGCATCGCCGTGGTCTTTACCTTCCAGGCCCCGCCGGAGGTAATGCGCTATGTCATCCGGAAAGGGTCGGTGGCCATCGACGGGATCAGCCTGACGGTTGTCGATCATGGCGCGGATTCCTTCCGGGTTTCGGTCATCCCGCACACCGCACGGATGACCACCCTGGGTTTCAAGGGCCCTGGAGCGACCGTGAACCTGGAGGCCGATATGCTTGCCAAGTACGTCGAGCGAATGCTTTCCCGGGGCGTGGAGCGTCAGGAAGGGGATGGGATGATAACCCCCGAATTCCTGGCGCGCCACGGTTTTGCATAGATCGTCTGCCGAAAAACAGGGGGAGGAACCGGAGTTGGAATTCAAGTTTAATACCATTGAAGAAGCGATAGAGGATTTCCGCCAGGGCGAGATCGTCGTCGCCGTCGACGACCAGGACCGGGAGAACGAGGGGGACCTGATGATGGCCGCCGAGAAGGTCACGCCCGAGGCCGTCAACTTTATGGCCACTCACGGGCGCGGCCTGATCTGCGTTTCCCTTACCAATGAGCGCGCCGATCAGCTTGACCTGCAGCCGATGGTCGTCCATAACACCGATCCGAACGCCACGGCTTTCACGGTTTCGGTGGACGCCGTCGGTACCACGACCGGTATCTCGGCCCATGAGCGGGCGATGACCGTCCGCCGTCTGATCGATCCGGCCACGCGGCCCGAGGACCTGCGCCGGCCGGGGCACATCTTCCCGCTGCGGGCCAAGGACGGCGGCGTCCTGCGGCGGGCCGGCCACACCGAGGCCTCTCTTGACCTGGCGCGCCTGGCCGGCCTCTATCCGGCGGGTATGATTTGCGAGGTTATGAAGGACGACGGAACCATGGCCCGCGTCCCGGAGTTGATCGAATTCTGCCGCCGTCACGGGCTGAAGATCATTACCATCGCCGACCTGATCCGTTATCGCCGCCGGACGGAGAAGCTGGTCCGCCTGGTCGGTACGGCCAAGCTCCCGACGAGGTACGGCGAGTTCATGATTCACGCCTACGAGAGCCTGCTGGACGGCAAAGCCCACCTGGCACTGGTCAAGGGCGAACTCTCGTCGGTCGAGGCGCCGCTGGTCCGGGTGCACTCCGAGTGCCTGACCGGGGATGTCTTCGGTTCCCTGCGCTGTGACTGCGGTGCGCAGATCGCGCGGGCGCTGCGTATGATCGAGGCCGAAGGTGCCGGGGTCCTGCTCTACATGCGCCAGGAAGGCCGTGGGATCGGGATTTTGAACAAGATTCGCGCCTACGAGCTGCAGGACCGGGGGAAGGATACCGTGGAGGCCAACCTGGCCCTGGGGTTCCCGCCTGACCTGCGCGACTACGGCATCGGCGCTCAGATCCTGTCGGACCTGGGCCTGACGAAGATCCGGCTCCTGACCAATAACCCGCGCAAGATCTCGGGCCTCGAGGGACACGGGCTGGAGGTCGTGGAGCGGGTGCCGATCGAGATCCGCCCGAACGAGAACAACGGGTTCTACCTGGCGACGAAGAAGAAGAAGCTGGGGCACATGTTGACCATGACTGAATAGGTGGGGCGTTTGGGAATCCAGTATCTTGAACTATCGGGGAGGTTTTTTAACCATGGGACGGACCTATGAAGGGCATCTAATCGGCGAAGGCCTCAAGTTTGGCATCGTCGTCGGGCGTTTTAACGAGTTTATCACCACGCGCCTGCTCGGCGGGGCCATGGACGCCTTAACGCGGCACGGGGTCGGCGAGGCCGATATCGAGGTGGCCTGGGTGCCGGGGGCTTTCGAAATCCCTCTTGTGGCGCGCCGGATGGCCGCACGCGAGTACGACGCCGTTATCTGCCTGGGGGCCGTGATCCGCGGTGCGACGCCCCACTTCGATTATGTCGCCGGGGAGGTGGCGAAGGGCGTCGCCCGCGTCGGGCTGGAGAGCGGGAAGCCGGTCATCTTTGGGGTTATCACGGCCGACACCATCGAGCAGGCCATCGAGCGTGCGGGTACCAAGGCCGGCAACAAGGGCTGGCAGGCCGCCGAGAGCGCGATCGAGATGGCCAACCTCCTGCGGGCGATATAGGCAGGGGCCGGAAGCATTATGGGACACCTTCTTGAAACGCTGCTCGACTATTTTAGGCAAGAACAATGGGTTTACACGCAGATTGAGGACGAACCCATCCTGCACTCCCTGTTTACCGGGAAGAACGGAAGGCTGCCCTTTATCGCCGAGGTTAAGGAAGACCTGGACATGGTGGTCTTCTACTCCTATTGCCCGGTCAAGACCCCGGAAAACACCCGGGACTCCGTGGCCGAATTTCTGACGCGGGCCAACTACGGCCTGCTGGTAGGCAACTTCGAGATGGACTATTCCGACGGGGAGGTCCGCTACAAGACGGTTATCGCCAGGGCCGGCGACTGCCTGAGCAACGACCTTATAAGCCATTTGGTCTACACGAACCTGGCGACCATGGACAGGTACCTGCCCGGACTTATGGGGGTCATCTACGGCGGGCTCTCCCCGGTACAGGCCGTGGTGCAGGTCGAAGGCGGCCAGACCAACATCAACTAGCGGAAAGCGGTGTTATGTAACATTAAACGGTGGCGGCCCTTAATAAATGATGGGGCTGCCACCTATTTGTCTTTCGCAAGGGGAAGACTAACGCTGGAGACGGCAGGCCGAAGGAGAGCGAACAGCTGAAGAAGGCGGGAGGCAGCGCAAGTGGCAAGGATTGTCGTTCTGGGCGGCGGGACGGGCGGGGCGGCGGTGGCGCGCAGCCTGGCGGCGAAGCTGCCCGCAGGTCATCGGGTGACCCTCGTCGAGAAAGAGGCCGAGGTCTACTTCCAGCCCTCTTTCCTGTGGGTAATGGTCGGGCGCCGCAGGCTTGACCAGATCGGCCGGGCGGTGAACAACCTGCGCGCCGCGGGGGTGGAGGTGATCATTGACCGGGCTCTGGGGATTGATCTCGAACGCCGGCGGCTGCGCCTGGCGGGAGACACCCTGCCGTACGATATTCTCGTCCTGGCGGCCGGCGCCGAGGCCGGCGAACCCGACCCGGCCGGACTCGGCCGCGCCGGCTTTAACCTCTACACTCCTGACGGGGCGAGCGCCGTCAGGGGTGCGATTGAGACCCTGGAGGGGGGTGAGGTGGTGGTGCTGGCCGCCGGAGAGCCCATCAAGTGCCCGCCCGCCCCATACGAAGCGGCCTTGCTCCTGCACAGCTATTTCGCCCGGAAGGGGCGGGGCGAAAACATACGCCTCAGTGTTTACACCCCCGGGACCGCGCCGCTGGCCGTGGCCGGCAAGGGCCCCTCGGATGCCATCGCCGGGGCGTTGGCGGCCCGCGGCATCAGCTTTTACACGGGCCAGCGGCTGGAGAGGGTCGACCCCGGACGCCGCCTGATCCGCTTCAGCGGCGGGGGTGAAGCGCGCTTCGACCTTCTCATATACGTTAGCCGCCACCGTTGCCCGGAGGCCGTCCGTCAGAGCGGTCTGGTGGACGACTCGGGGTGGGTGCCGGTGGACCCCTTTACTTTACGTACCGAGGCCCAGGGAGTTTATGCCATCGGGGACGTTAACCGGGTACGCCTGCCCTCGGGGGATGAGCTCTTCAAAGCCGGAGAGATCGCCCACTTTCAGGGGCTGGTGGTGGCCGACAACATCGCCGCCGGACTTCAGGGACGGGAGCCGCGGCGGCTGTTCGGGGGGAAGCTGGGTTGCGTGTTCGAGACGGGGGATAGTGCCCTGGCGATTGCCGGCAACATCTACCGGCGGCGGCCGAACCTGCTGGTGCTGCCGTCCAGCCGGGGCTGGGTGGCCGTGAAGTGGTTGGCCGAGCGGGAGTGGCTGCGGGAGCACAGTTAACGCGAAACGGCGCCAGGACTTAACCTGCTGAACGGTTGAATTGACGGGCGGCAACGGCGATCAGCGCCAGGGCGAAGATAACGGTTAACGTCAGGCCGGGGAAAATGCGTTCCCATAGCCACCCGTCCACAACGAGGGTGCGCACGGGCGTGACGGCGTAGGTCAGCGGGTTGACATCGGCGATAACCCTTAACCAGGAGGGCATTGCTTCGCGCGGGAAGATGGCGTTGGAAGCAAACATCATGGGCAGGGTGAGGAAGTTCGTCATGGCCATCAGCGCTTCGTGGGAACGAACAACGCTGGCCAGGGAAAGGGAGACGCCGGCCACGCCGGCTGAAAAGAGGCTGATCAAAAACAGGCTCAGGAGCATTCCCGGCAGGCCGGCGGCAAAGTGTACCCCCAGGGACACGGCCACGGCGACGATGACGATGGACTGGAAGACGTTCTGTACGGCGATGCCGGCCATCTTGCCGAGGGGGATGGCGGCGCGCGCGATGGGGGCGGCCATCATGCGGTTGAGGTACCCGGTGCGCCGGTCCCAGATGATCGAGACCCCTCCGAAGACGCCTCCGAAAAGGGATGACATCAGCATAATCCCCGGGGTCATAAAATCAAGATAGCTACCGGTTCCGAGCATGCGGGCGGCGAAGGGGTTGCTGGTCAGGCCGCTCATCATGTTGCCCATCAGGACCAG
>JASEER010000043.1 GCA_030019475.1 Thermoanaerobacterales bacterium
CTGGCGCGCGCGCACGAAATGCGGGACCTGACACGGGAACTGGGGATGATCTTTATTGTCAACGACCGCCTGGACATCGCGCTCGCCGCGGGGGCCGACGGGGTGCACCTGGGGCAGGACGACCTGCCCCTGGCCGCCGCCCGGGCCGTTGCCGGGCGGGACCTGATCATCGGGGTTTCCACGCACAGCCTCGAACAAGCCCTGGCCGCCGAGGAAGCGGGGGCGGATTACATCGGGGTGGGGCCGGTCTTTCCCACGGCCACCAAGCCGGATTATAGTGTTGTGGGACTTGAGCTTGTACGGCAGGTGGCCGAAAGGGTGCGTATCCCGTTTGTCGCCATCGGCGGCATCGACCGGACCAACGCCGCCGCGGTCCTGGCCGCGGGCGCACGGCGCCTGGCGGTGGTCCGGGCCGTCTTCGGCGCCCCCGATATCGAGGAGGCCGCCGCCGCTTTGGTGGAGCAGATCAAACGTTGCAAGGAGGGAACCGGCCTTGACACAGATGCTGCAGGCCCTGCAGGGTAAGATCACGCCGGAAATGGAAAGGATAGCGGCAAGCGAGGGGCGCGAGGCCGAGTTCATCCGCCGGGGGGTGGCTGAGGGCACAATCGTTATCCCGGCCAACAGGAACCACGCCGGGCTGGTGCCGGCCGCCGTCGGCCGCGGCCTGCGCACCAAGGTGAACGCCAATATCGGCACCTCGACGGGGCTCCGGTCGTTGGACAATGAGCTTAACAAACTGCGGGTCGTCCTGGATGCGGGGGCGGACACGGTCATGGACCTCAGCACCGGCGGCGACCTCGACGAGATCCGCCGCCGCCTGCTGGCCGCCTGCCCGGCCCCGCTGGGGACGGTACCCATCTACCAGGCCGCCGTGGAGGCCAAGGAGCGCCACGGGAGCATTGTGGCCATGACCGCCGACGAGCTGTTCGCCGTTATCGAACGGCAGGCCGCCGACGGTGTGGACTTTATCACCGTGCACTGCGGAGTGACGTTAGAGACGGTCGCCCGCCTGCGGGAACAGGGCCGGATCACCGACATCGTCAGCCGGGGCGGTTCCTTCCTGACCGGCTGGATGCTGCACAACGGTCGGGAAAACCCGCTCTACGAGCAGTTCGACCGGCTCCTGGAGATCTGCCTGGCCCACGACGTCACCCTCAGCCTGGGCGACGGGCTGCGGCCCGGCTGCCTGGCGGACGCCACCGACCGGGCGCAGGTGCAGGAACTTCTCATTCTTGGGGAACTGGTGTCGCGGGCCAGGGCGCGGGGTGTGCAGGCGATGGTCGAGGGTCCCGGCCACGTGCCGCTGGACCAGGTGGCCATGAACATCCAGCTGCAGAAAGCTCTCTGCCAGGGGGCGCCCTTCTACGTCCTGGGCCCCCTGGTGACCGATGTCGCCCCCGGCTACGACCACATCACCGCCGCCATCGGCGGGGCCGTGGCCGCCATGGCCGGGGCCGATTTCATCTGTTATGTGACACCGGCCGAGCACCTCGGCTTGCCGACCATCGAGGACGTGCGCGAAGGGGTCATCGCCGCCCGCATCGCGGGGCACGCCGCCGACATCGTCAAGGGCGTGCCCGGGGCCGGGGAGTGGGACGCCGAGATGTCCCGGGCGCGCAAAGCCCTGGACTGGGAGCGGCAGATGGAACTGGCCCTCGACCCCGTCCGGGCGCGGCGTTACCATGCCGAACGCAACCCCGGACAGGCCGAGGGCCGGCGGGAGTGCACCATGTGCGGAGAGTACTGTGCCATGCGGCTCGTGGAGGGCTTTCTCGGACGGAAGCAGGGGATGTGTTAGTAATTGCGGTCTACTGTTCCAAGGGGCATTTGAGATACCGATGCGGCTTGGAGAAATCGGGGAAGAAGGCCTGATCAAGCGCTGGGCCCGGGGATTGCGGCTGTCTGCGGGCGTCGTCCGGGGCGTGGGGGACGACGCCGCCGTCCTCTGCGCCCCGGAAGGCGAACTGCTGCTCTTTACGACCGACATGCTGGTCGAAGGCGTGCACTTCACCCCGGCCCTTGTCCCCTACCGAGACCTGGGTTACAAGGCCCTGGCCGTGAACGTCAGCGACATCGCCGCCATGGGCGGTACGCCGCGCTGGGCCGTGGTCAGCCTGGGCCTGCCCCCCGGGGCCGCCGTGGAAGACCTGGACGCCTTTTACGCGGGGCTGAGCGAGGCGGCGGAGGCCTTCGGGGTGAGCATCGTCGGCGGGGATACCGTCCGCAGCCCCCGGGACCTGGTGGTGAACGTCGCCCTCCTGGGCGGCGCCGCACCCGACCGCGTCCTTTACCGTTCCGGGGCGCGTCCCGGGGACGCGGTCTTCGTTACCGGGAGCATCGGCGCCGCGGCCGCCGGCCTGTTCCTGCTGCAACACCCGGTACCCGAGTGTCCCGAAGAGGTGCAAGCGGTCCTCGTCCACGCCCATCGCCGGCCCGTGCCGCGGGTGGCCGCCGGTTCGGCGCTGGCCGCCGGCGGGGCCGTCACGGCGCTGGCCGATCTGAGCGACGGGCTGGCCACCGACCTGGCCCGGATTTGCGCGGCCAGCGGGACCGGCGCCCTGGTCCGCGCGCGGGACCTGCCCGTGAGCCCCGAGGCGCGGCTCCTGGCCCGGCTGGCCGGGACCGACCCCCTGGAATGGGCGCTCTACGGGGGCGAGGACTACGAACTGGTAGGTACCGCCCGTCCGGAGGACCTGCCCCGCTTGCGCGCGACCCTTGCCGCCATAGGCGTGCCACTGGCCGCGGTGGGTGAGGTTCGTCCCCGGGAGGCCGGCCTATACCTTCGGGATGAAACGGGCCGGGAAAGGCCCCTTTCACCCGGGGGGTACCAGCATTTCCCCGGGAACGAGGCGAGGTGACCAACGCTTGCTCAAAGTGAGGACGGGCTCCCCGGAAGAGACACTGGCCCTCGGCGCGGCCCTCGGGCAACTCTTGCGCCCCGGTGACCTCCTGTGCCTTTCGGGGGACCTCGGCGCGGGAAAAACGGCCTTCGCCCAGGGAGTGGCACGGGGGCTGGGGGTGGAAGGCCCGGTGACCAGCCCGACCTTTATCATCGTGAACGAGTACGAGGGCCGGCTGCCCTTTTATCACTTTGACGTTTACCGCCTGGATGACCCCGAAGAGATCACCCTTCTCGGTTTCGACGACTACCTGGAGGGAAACGGGGTTACCTTGATTGAATGGGCGGAACGTATCGAGAGGGCCCTGCCGGAGGAACGGCTGGGCATCAAGATCGAGCGGGACGGCGAGACGGGGCGGGTTTTCACCTTTGACGCCCGGGGTTCCCGCTACACCAGGCTGGTCGAGGAGTTGAGCCGGATTGCTCGTCCTGGGAATTGAGACTACCGGCCCGGTGCTGAGCGTGGGCCTGACGGATGGGCGGCAGCCGCTCGCCGAGACGTCCCTTTACGGCGCGCGTATCCACTCCGTGCGTCTCCTGCCGGCCATTAAGGACTTGCTTGCCGCCGCGGGCCGTACCTGCGGCGATCTCACGGGTGTCGCGGTCTCCCGCGGACCGGGGTCTTTTACCGGACTGCGCATCGGCCTGACCGTGGCCAAGACCCTGGCCCAGGTCCTATCCCTGCCCGCGGTGGGCGTGTCCTCCCTGGACGTGCTGGCCTATCCCTTAACCCGGAACGGAGGGGCGGCAATGGCCCTGGTGCCCGCCCGCAGGGGCGAGGTCTACGCCGCGCTTTACGAAGGCCCCGGGGAGGAACCCGTGGTGGGGCCGCGAAACATGGACCTGGCGCAACTGCTCACCGCGCTTGCCGACATTCCCGAAGGTCCCCTGCTATGCGTCGGCGAGGCGGCGGCGCTTTACGCCGGTGAACTGCGGCAGGCCCTGGGCGGGCGGCTGCGGCTGGTCCCGCCGGCCCTGAACCATCCTCGCGGCGCCGTGGTCGCTCAACTGGGGGTGGAACATCTCGCCCGGGGCGAGGCGGATGACCCTCTGCAACTGCAGCCCGTATACCTGCGCCTGTCGGCGGCCGAGATGGCATGGCAGGCACGCTGCCGGGGGGAGCAAGCCTGATGGTGACCTTTCAACCACTCTCCATCGAGCACCTGGACGCCATAGAGGAGATCGAGAAGAAGTCGTTCCCGACCCCTTGGCCGCGGCAGACCTTCGAGTTCGAGATCCTTTATAACGACCTGGCACACTACCTTGTGGCCGTCTGTGAAGGCCGGGTGGCCGGCTACGGAGGTTTCTGGATGGTGCTCGACGAGGCGCACGTTACCAATGTCGCCGTTCACCCCACCTTCCGCGGCCGCAAAATCGGCCGGGCGCTCATGGTAGCGTTGATGCAGCGCGCCGTCGCGCTGGGCGCCGACCGTATGACCCTTGAAGTCCGCCCGTCCAACACTATCGCCCGCAATCTGTACACCAGCCTTGGTTTTAGCGAGACGTACCGCCGCAGGGGCTATTACCAGGACAACAATGAGGACGCCATTGTCATGTGGAACAACTGCCTGACCCGCACATTAAAGCCCAGAGCGTAGGCGGCGACGCTCTGGGCCGGTGACCTTAAGGGCGGATGCTAGTTGTACCAGGCGATATGCGCGCAATCGACCCAGTAGAAGGGGATGAACGGGATAGGGGTTGCTCCTACCCTGATCGTCACCCCTGACAGGATGAGAATACCCAGGTCGAATACGCCCACTACGGTTCCGGTAACAGTATGGTCATTATCCAGGCCGACGGAGACAAAGTTCCCGACCTTGTTGGCCAATGTCCGGCAGGCCAGGTTAGTCGCCGAAAAGCAGCTGCTCATTCCGCACGAACCTCCTCTCCATTATTCACTTCTTCACTAACTTTTGCACTGAATCCGGCATGGTGGTGCTCGCCGACGACGCTACAATGTCCTGGCAGGGAACCTCAACAAAGGCCGGGGCCGGGACGAGTGCGCCGGCGGAATTGAAGATGAAGAGCGGCGGCACTAGCTGGACGTTGTTCCGGAAGACGCCGGCGACCACGCCCAGGACCAGGAAACCGTTACGGAGACTGAGGATGGCGAAGTTGCCGATCTCAAAGCGCAGTTTGCGGAAGCAGAAATTTACGGCCATCTCTATACCCCCTTTAGGTTTAATCTAGTACCTGAACCATTATATGGAACCGTACTCCATGATGTAACTCCGATTCCATGCCTTTCTAGGATAATGAAATTCAGATAAATGGTTATATTCGACCTGCCGGGTGCCGAACGGTATGGCAGGACTGCCATTATTTACTGACCCTGCGTCTGTTACCAACCTCTTATCGCAGGCATAAGCTGGAGAAACGAAAGGAACTGAGGGGGGCTTTCGGTGGGCAGACAGGACCTTGCCTCACTCATCTCGCTGATCGCCCTATCCTCCGGGGAAGGTACGGCTGGGAAGTCCCACGTGCATATTTTTGAGGGAACGATGGATGAGGCCGGGGGTCACCGGCATGTCTATGCCGGGGTGACCGGGGTGGCGACCGGGCCCGAGGAAGCCCATACCCATCCCCTGACCGGCTTAAGTGACATCGCCGGCCGGCATTTACACCGTCTGGAGGGCGTAACGGGCCCCGCTTGTTACCAGCCGGACGGCGGGCACACCCATCAATACAACGGCCGGACCCTGGAAAGCGATGGGCATACCCATTCCTTCGCCGGAGAGACCAGCGGGGAACGCCCGGCCTGAGGTCGGTAGGGGTTTCCATAAAGCCACTCCCTTTAAAGAGGGGGTGGCTTTTTAAGTTCCAGCGGCTAAATCCACTATAAACAGCAATTTTTTCAATCGCCCGGGAAAATGCGGATAGCAAGCAAATGAAGGCAAAGGAGCAACCCAGCTTTGTTTTTTGTTGATAGCTGAAAGGAAAGCAGCCTTGCCTGATGACTGTTAATAACAGATAATAAGGGGGCCTGTAAAAGGCATGGCGTATTATCCCCAGTTCTGTGACAGAGGTGTCCCCGGTGTCCTTCACCCTTTGCCTGGCATACGGCGAGAGGAATGAGCTTCTCGACCTGGCTTACCGGTATACCCCCCGTATCGAGCCCCTTGGCGACGGAAGCGCCTTTCTTAGCCTTCCTTCCGGCGGTTTAGCCCGTTTTTTCGCCTCCCTGGCCGGCGCCTTTCCGGAGGGCGAGGTGCAGGGGGGAGCGGGTTCCAGCCCTCTTATCGCCCGGGCGGCCCTACTGGCGGGGCGGGACGGGTGGCGGCGGGGGCTTAAGGTATGCCGTTATGCCCGTGGGGCGGCCTATTGCGTGCCGCCCGGAGGGGAGCGTACGTTTATCTCGGCCCTGCCGGTGGCCAGGCTCTGGCCCGTGCCGGAGGACGTACGCCGGGCCCTGTCCGCCTCGGGTTTTTTGACCCTCGGCGAGGTCGCCCGGGCCGGGGAGCAGGTGCTGGTTGCCCGTTTCGGACCGCTCGGCCGGCTGATTGCCGCTTACGCCCGCGGGGAAGACGGGCGGCGCGTGGCTGCCCTCTATCCGCCGGCGATCCTTTCCTGGCGCCGGGAACTGCCCGGGGTTTCGTCATCGGCTCCTCTTCTCCCGGCGCTGGAGGAGGGGGCGCGTGACCTGGCGCGGGAATTGCGGGAACGGGGGATGGGCTGCCGGCGGCTGGAACTCACCCTGACCGTCGATCACGGGCCATCCCTTTCTTTAGCGCGGGTAACGGCCGGCCTGCCGCCGGACGCGGTGCGCCTCTATACCCAACTGTCCCTGCTCCTGGCACGCCTGGAACCGCGGGAGGCGGTGGCCGCCGTGCGGGTGGTGGCCGCGGAACTCTACCCCCTGGTTCCCCAGCAGGTCGATCTTTTTGCCTTCCGCCAGGCGGCGGGGCAGGAAAACCTGGCCCGGGCGGTGGCCGCGGTGGAGGAAAAGCACCCGGGGAGCCTGGTCCGGGCGCGTTCCCTGCTCACCGGCCTGCGCCGGGAGCGGGCGCTGGCCTGTTACGACCCGTGGCGGGCCGATCGGTCGTCAGCAGCCGGTCAAGAGCTTGCGGGAGGCCGCTGTCGGGAGGCGGGACGGGGGATGGCTGTGTAATGCCCCGGCTGATCGACCGTCCGGTGACGGTAAGCGTCTCCGCATGCGGCCTGCCGGAGTGCTTTTCCTGGCGGGGGCGGACCTACCGGGTGACCCGGCTCCTGGATTTATGGCGGGAAACGGGCCGCTGGTGGGCGGGGGAGAGGCCCCGCTTCTTCTACCGGGTGGCCGCCGGGGAGAAAGGGGTCTTTGAGCTTTACCGGGAGGAAGGCGCGCCGGCCTGGTATCTGTATAAGGCGTATGACTGATTGCCGCCAGAGCGCGCACCGACATCGGGGCAGAGGTGAGGGTCAGGGGTGTCCCCCGGAACGGCTTCCAGCACTCAACTTACTGCCTTAGGAAAGCCGTCTGTACTTAGGTTTGCAATTCAACCAAAGTATAAAGTTGAGTGCTGGACTGGAAGTGGAGGGGGATTCCCCTGACCCTCACCCAGCCGATGGACGGCCCCTACCAAGCCTGCCTAAAGAAGGGTGGGAAGCGAGAGGTGAGAGGTGAGAAGTGAGAGGTGGGAAGTGGGATGTTTGAAGGAATTCGCTTCGCGAATTCCCATCCGCCGTTCTCACCTCTCACCTCCCACATCCCACATCTCATTCGGGGTGGGCCGGGGGCGGATAGAGGAGGCCTATGACTGAGCGGTCTTTCGTTCACCTGCATGTCCATTCGTCCTTTTCCTTCCTGGACGGGGCGAGCCCGGTCGAGGACCTGGCGGCGGCCGCTGCGGCGGCGGGCATGCCCGCCCTGGCCCTGACGGACCACGACAACGTCAGCGGGGCGGTCCGCTTCCACCGCTGCTGCCGCGCCGCCGGCATAAAGCCCATCCAGGGGACCGAGGTGACCCTGGCGAACGGCTGCCACCTGGTGCTGCTGGCCGACGGGCCGGAGGGCTACGCCGCCCTCTGCCGCCTGCTGACGAGGGCCCACCTGGAAAACCCCCGCGGTGCGCCCCGGGTGGGCTGGGACGCGCTGGCGGAGGCGGCGCGGGAGACGCCTTGTCTCTACGCGCTTTCCTGTTGCCGCCGCGGAGAGGTGCCGGGCCTTGTGCTTGCGGGGCGCCTGCGGGAGGCCGAGGATGCCGCCCGGCGCTACCGCCGCCTTTTCGGCCGCCGCTTTTACCTGGAACTGATCCAGGACCTCACCCCCGGAGCCCGCGACCTGAACCGCCGCCTGGCGGAACTGGCGCAATGCCTGGGCCTGGAGACGGTCGCCACGAACAACGTCCACTTCGCCGAGCGGGACGGCTTTCCGGTGCATGACCTTTTGACCTGCGCACGTACGGATACGGCGCTGGAGGATGTCCACCCCGAGCGCCGCCTGAACGACCAGCTCTACCTGAAGGGCCCGGCGGCGATGGAAGCCCTCTTCCGGGAGCACCCCCGCGCCGTGGCCAATGCTTTGTCCCTCGCCGAAACTATTCGCCCGGCCCTGGAACAGGACGTTTCGCGCCTGCCGCGCTACCCCCTCCCGCCGGGGTGGGAGGCCTTTACCCTGTTGCGGCACCTGGTCCGCCGGGGGGCGGAGAAGCGTTACGGCTGCGCCGACGGTGAGGTCGGGGCGCGCCTGGAGCATGAACTGGCGGTCATCGGCCGCCTGGGGTTCGCGGACTACTTCCTGGTCGCCTGGGATACCGCCCGCTGGGCGCGCCGGCAGGGCATCCGCTGCGCCGGGCGGGGTTCGGCCGCCGACTCGGCGGTGGCCTACTGCCTGGGGATCACGGCGGTCGACCCCATCGCCCGGGGGCTTTTATTCGAGCGCTTCCTCAGCCTGGAGCGGGCCGGGAAGCCCGATATCGACATCGACTTCGACGCCCGCCGCCGGGACGAGGTGGCCGCCTACGTGAGCGAGCGCTACGGGGGCGCGGCGCACGTGGCGTGGGTGGCCACCTACCAGACCTACCGCGCCCGCTCCGCGATCCGCGACCTGGGGCGGGTGCTCGGGATGGACGAGGCGTTCCTCGACCGCCTGGCGAAGCGCATGCCCCCCTTCCTGCCGGCCGACGCCATCGAAGAGGCCCTGGAACACTACCCCGAACTGCGGGATCCCGCTTTCCATACCGGACCCTGCCGCAGGCTCTACCGCTACTGCGCCGCCGTGGCCGGGTTCCCCCGCTTCCTGGGTACCCACCTGGGGGGGCTGGTGCTCAGCGGGATGCCGCTGGCCGCGGTCAGCCCCTTGCAGAAGGCGGCCAAGGGGGTGGAGATCGTCCAGTTCGACAAGGACGACGTGGATGAACTGGGGCTGATGAAGTTCGACCTTCTTTCCCTGCGCGCCCTCAGCGCCGTGGAAGAGGCGGTGGAGAACATCCGTAGGGCCGATCCGTCCTTTGACTATGACCGCCTGCCCGAGGACGACCCCCGGACCTACGCCATGCTGCGGGCGGGGGAGACGGTGGGCGTTTTTCAACTGGAGAGCCCGGCGCAGCGCGCCCTGCAGGCGCGGCTGGGCGCGTCCGGCATGGAGGACATCGTCGCCGGCCTGGCCCTGATCCGCCCGGGGCCGATCAAGGGCAACATGGTCGATCCCTATATCGCCCGGCGGCAGGGGAGAGAGCCGGTGCGCTTCGCCCATCCGGCGCTGGAACTCATCCTGGGCAAGACCTACGGGGTAGTCCTCTTCCAGGAGCAGGTCATCGCCATCGCCACGGCTGTCGCCGGCTTTTCCCCGGGGGAGGCGGACCGTCTGCGCCGGGTCATGAGCCACCACCGTTCGGGGCGGGAAATGGAGGCCATTGGTGAGGAGTTCGTCTCCCGGGCGGTGGCCAACGGGGTGGACGAGGCCGTCGCGCGGGAGATCTTCGCCGGTATCCGGGGTTACGCCAGTTATGGCTTCTGCGAGGCCCATGCCGCAGCTTTTGCCGTGACGGCCTACAGGACGGCCTACCTGGCCCGCCACCGCCCCGCGGAGTACTTCGCGGCCCTCCTCTCCAACCAGCCGATGGGCTTTTACAACCCGAACACCCTCTGCGTCGTCGCCCGCCGCCGGGGAGTCCGGATCCTGCCGCCGGACATTAACCGCAGCCGGGAGCGGTTCACCGTCGAGGATGGGGCGATCCGGGTCTCCCTGGGACGGGTGCGGGAGCTTTCGGTCGGGACCCTGGCCGCCCTGCTGGCGGAGCGGGAGGCGAAAGGCCCCTTCGCCTCGCTGGAGGATTTCCTGGCGCGGGTGCGGGTGGCGCGGGATGAAGCCGCGTCCCTGATCCTCTGCGGAGCCTTCGACGCCCTGCACCCCAACCGCCGCGTCCTGCTGGCACGGCTGGGAGCTGCCCCGCCCGGGACGGCGGGGGATAAGAGCGCCCTTTTCGCCGCCGACGCCGGACGGCCGGCCGAGGGGCCGGATTTTTCGGCGGCGGAAAAGAGGCGGCTGGAATACGAGGTCCTGGGGATCTATATCCACGGCCATCCCCTGGAGGAACGGCGGGCGGAACTGGCGTCCCGGGGCTACCTCTCCAGCGCCGGCGTCGGCCGGGCGGTGGACGGGCAGCGGGTGCGGGTGGCCGGGCTGGTCGTGCGGCCGCATCGCCCGCCCACGCGCAGCGGGCGGACGGTGGTTTTCTTTTCGTTAGAGGACGAATACGGCCTGGCGGACGTCACCGTCTTCGAAGACTGCTACCGGCGCAGCGGGTGGGTGCTCTTTGCCGGGGCCGAAGCGGTCGGCGTACGGGGGGTCGTCCGGCGCCGGGGCGGGGGAGCGGCCGTCGTGGCGGAAGAGATCACGGCTTTGGAAGATCGGTAGCGCAGGGCGGCACCTCGTAAACCTGGGCTTTCCGGTCTTTGTAGTCTTCGGGGGCCTTTCCGGGCCGCCAGCCCTTGGAGGTAAGCTCCACGTAGAAATATTTCTTTCCGTTCCATGGGTAATAAGTCCCCTCGGCCCTGCAGGCCAGGCCGAGGGCGACATGGTCCTCGTAACGCAGCATGGCCGTGCCGTAGCCCATCCGGCGCAACAGCGCGGCGGCCAGGATCACGCGGTCCTCGCAGTCCCCGCCGTCCACCAGGGTCTCAACCGGGTACTGCTCGTAGCCTGTAGGGTCGGAGGTATAGGGCAGGCACTCCTGGATAAAGGTGATGACCAGTTCGGCGCGTTCCAGGTCGTTAAAGCCGCTTTCCCCGGCCGCCGCCTCAAACTTCCCGGCCAGGGCCGCAAGGAAGGCGGCACTATGCTGCTCGGTCGCGTAGGGGAGGAAGAAATCACGTTCAAACTGTGCTATCCTGGCCTCTACCGCCGCGGCATCGTCCCCTTCATCGAATTGGTAGAGGCGCGGCAGGTGGTGGAAGTATTCATACAGCTCTGCGGGGACTTGCAATTTCCAGTGCCAGTCGCACCCGTTATAACGCCAGCGATAATCCCGGGAAAAGGGGGGAGGCGGGGGATTGACGATCGCCGTTTCGCTGGCCTTGTCCCACGAGACGTCATAGCCCAGGCTTTCACCGACAAAGCGCAGGGGGACCATGGTCCGGCCCCGGACAACCATCGGCGGCACGTCCAGCACCTGCGGCTGCCCGTTCAGATAGGCCGTTTTCCGCCCGACGTAAAGGCATAGGCGGACGTCCGCCCGCGTGGCGGTGACCGTCGCGCCGTCCCACTCGACCTCGGCTCCCGCGGCCTCCAGAACGGGACGGAACGGGATCAGCAGCCGCCCCTCGATACTGACCGGCGGCACGTCGAGCGCCAGGGTCCGGCCGCCGACCAGCACGCGCGGCGCGGCTCCCGCAGCAACGGGGCCCATCACCGTCAACCCGATGGCCACGAACGCCACCATAAAAAAGCGGCGGAGCATCATCCTGAGTCCTCTCCCTTTCCGGCAAAACCGGTCGAAAAAAGGGCCAGCATTATTGCTGGCCCTGGCAGTTCTTTGTTTTTCCTTTACCGGGCGTACCGCTGGCGGTTGGCCTGGAAGCACTCCCTGCAGTAAACGGGCTTGGAACCGGTAGGCTCGAAGGGAACCTCGGTTTCCGCCCCGCACCGGGCGCATACGGCCGGGTACATCTGGCGGGGAGCGCCGTAGCCGCCGTTCCTGCGCGCTGCACGCTTAGCGGCGCGGCATTCCGGGCACCTGGCGGGCAGGTTCTCGAACCCTTTCTCTGCATAGAATTCCTGTTCACCGGCGGTGAACACGAATTCCGCGCCGCAGTCCCTGCACGTCAGTGTCTTGTCCTCGAACACCAAACTATCTCTCCTTAGATTCTTGAACTCTCCAAAGTCAACCCGCGGGGCCCACCATAGCCAGCATTTCCCCACCAAGAGAGATAGCCCAGGGTAGCCTCGGTGTTGAAATCTTTAGAGGCGTTACTAGTATAACCCAGTTGACAAGAAAAAGCAACTTTGGCCATTGAAAAAATAAAAAGTCGTCCGAAAACTCCCTCAGATCCTTCCTTTTAATTCATAGAGGGGTTAGAATATGGTTTGAAAAGGAGGGGACAGGCATGCAAATCGGAGAGAGCGAAGCCCACTTTCTGGCTTTCAGCAAAGCGGTACTGGATGAGGAAAAGCGTGAAAAGCCGGAGATGGACGTTTTCGAGTTCGAGATTCCGGTTAAGAAGTTGCGCCGGGCGGGGTTCCGCGAGGATGAATTGCAGCGCGTGGCCCAGTCCTTGGAGTTAAAGGGCCTTGTTAAACTGCACTTCAATCACCGGGACGAACTGAAGCGGCTGCGCCTGCGCCCCCGGGCCCTGGACACGCTGGAGGAATACCTGGCGGCGAACGCCGGCGGCCGGGGCATGGTCGCTGCGCCGGCGGAGGCGGGGGATCCGGCGGCGCAGGCCCGGGCCCTGGCCCGCAGGATGGCCCAGGCCGCGCGCGCGGACCGGGATTGGTCGGCCTTGCACGCCCTGGCCGAGAACATCCTGCAGGAAGAGACCGCGGGTGACAGGTTAACCCTTCTGGAACACCTTGACGTGCTGGTGCAGCAGGCCGCGCTGACCGGGGACGACCGGCGGCCGAGCGTTATCGATACTCTGGCCCGGCAGGTGGAGGCACTGCTGCCGGTCGGGGGGGAGGCCCGCAGGGCCTGGGATACGTTCAAGAGTAAACTCTAGAACACCATTCGGGACCTTCCGTTTGTTATCCGGCGCCGCCGCCCGGGTGCCCGCGTGCCCCTCCCCGGTACGTTCCCGCCCGGAACGGCGGCGCTTCCGTGCCCGTCCCGTGCTTGGGCAGGCGGTGGCAGGTTACTCGGTTAAGGACCTCCCGGCTTGGCGCGCCATCCGCTGCGCGCGCACGCTGCCGGGGGGTTCGCCGCTGACGGCCGGATCGACATAGGCGCTGGGCGGGGTGTCGGGGCGGTCCCCGGTTTCTTCGGCCCGCCTGTCGAAGTCCACGTCGAAATGTTCGGCGGCCAGGGCCCCCGGGTCAAGCGAGTCTCTCTTAGCGGCCATGTAGTTTTTCCCTCCTCTCTTGTTTCACTCTTAGCCTTCCGGACTGCGGCCCATCCCATTCACCCGGCTGCAAGACCGGTGTATGCCCGCTCGTCATCAGGTAGAATAGACGGGAAGAGGGGGTTGAAGAGCGCCTTGAGCGTAACCGTCCTGGGTATCGAGTCCAGTTGCGATGAAACGGCGGCGGCGGTGGTGATCGACGGCTCCCGGGTCGCCTCGAATATCATCGCCTCGCAGGTCAATCTGCACGCACGGTTTGGGGGCGTGGTGCCGGAGGTGGCTTCCCGGCGGCACCTGGAGGGGATCAACGCCGTCATCGCGGAGGCCCTGGAACAGGGAGGGGTCAAATTCAAGGACCTGGACGCTGTGGCAGTGACCATGGGGCCCGGGCTGGCCGGCTCGCTGCTCGTGGGCCTGATGGCGGCCAAGACCATCGCCATGGCCCTTGATATCCCCCTGGTGGGGGTGCACCACCTGGAGGCCCACATCTACGCCAACTTTCTTGTGGCTCCGGACCTGTCCTTCCCCGTGCTGGCCCTGGTCGTTTCCGGGGGCCACACGGACCTTTACCTGATGGAACGTCACGGAGACTTCCGCCTGCTGGGCCGGACGCGCGACGACGCCGCGGGGGAGGCCTTCGACAAAGTGGCGCGAGTCATCGGGCTGGGCTATCCCGGCGGTCCGCTGATCGAGAAAGCGGCACGCGACGGTGATCCCGAGGCCGTTCCCCTGCCGCGGGCGTACCTGGAGGAAAACAGCTATGATTTCAGTTTCAGCGGCCTGAAGACGGCGGTCATCACCTACCTGGATAGGGCTCGGCGCGCGGGAGGCGAACCCCGCCCGGCCGACCTGGCGGCCGGTTTCCAGGCGGCGGTGACCGATGTCCTGGTCGACAAGGTTATGGCGGCGGCGCGGGCTTTTCAGCCGGCGCGGGTCGTCCTGGCGGGCGGGGTGGCGGCCAACGGCGCCCTGCGCCGGGCGCTGGAGCGCCGGGCGGCCGAAGCCGGCCTGGCGGTTAACGTGCCTCCCCCGGTGCTCTGCACCGACAATGCGGCGATGGTGGCGTGTGCCGGTTACTACCGCTACCTGAGGGGCGAGTTTTCGCCCCTGACGCTGAACGCCACGGCCGGCCTGCCTCTCGACCATGCCTGACCGCACGGACGACGGCTACCTGCGGGCGCTCATCCTCCGGACCGTGCAGGAGGCGAACATCCTTCCCCTCACCTCGGCCTGCAACCTTTCCTGCCTCTTCTGCAGCCACCGGCAGAATCCGCCCGGGCTTGATGTCTATCGCCTGCCCCCGCGGCCGCCGGAGGTGGTCGCCGGCCTCGCCGAGTGGCTCGACCCGCAACGTCCGGTGGTCATCGGGGAATCGGCGACCCGGATTATCGAGGGCGAGCCGCTGGCCTACCCCGGCTGGGCCGCCGTGCTTCGCCGCCTGCGGGAGAGGCTTCCCGTCACTCCCATCCAGGTTACGACGAACGGCAGCCTGTTGACAGAGGCGGCCGTGGCGACACTGGCCTCCCTGGCCGGGGTCATGGTTTACCTGTCGTTGAACAGCGCCAGTCCGGAGAAGCGCCGCCGGCTGATGGGCGACCCGGCGCCCGAGCGCGCCGTCGCCGCTCCCGCATTGCTCGCCCGGTACAGGGTGCCCTTTCATGGCAGCGTGGTGGCCATGCCTCACGTTACCGGCTGGGATGACCTGCGCCGGACCGTCCGGTTCCTGGCGGCTTCCGGCGCGGAAACGGTGCGCGTCTTTCTCCCGGGGCATACCCGCTACGCCCGCGGGGCGGCCGTCTTGCCCCCCGGGCTCTGGGAGCGTCTGGCAGAGTTCCTCGGCGAGTTGCGGGCGGAGCTGGACGTGCCGCTGACCATGGAACCCGCGCTTCTCGGTGATCTGCGGCCGGAAGTGGCCGGGGTCGCCAAAGGCTCCCCCGCCTGGCGGGCCGGGTTTAAGACCGGGGACGTGGTGGAGAGCGTGGCGGGAAAACCCGTTTTCTCGCGCGTGGATGCCTACCGGCGCCTGTGGCGCGCGCGGGATCCGGAGGCCGTCCTGCGGCGGGGAGGGGAACGCCGGCGGGTCCGGCTCACCAAGCCGGCCCGCGCCTCTTCGGGAGCCGTCTTTCTGTTCGACCTGGACCCGCGGGACGTGGAACGCGTCCGGCAGGCCGCGCACTCCCGCCGCGCCCGGCGGGTCCTCGTGTTGACCGGCGAACTGGCGGCGCCCCTTTTGCGTGCCGGTCTCCCGGCGAAGGATGAGGGGGAACCAGGGGGCTACACCGTGGCGGCCGTCCCCAACCGTTTCTTCGGGGGTTCGATCGCCTGCGCGGGGCTGCTCACGGTGGCCGACCTGGAGGCGGCGTTAAGGGAATACCTGTCGCACGGGGAAGAGCCGGACCTCGTGCTGCTGCCCGGGCGGGCCTTTGACCACCGCCGGCGTGACCTCACCGGCCGCGCGGCGGGTGAACTGGCGGTGCCGGGAAGGACGGAGGTGGAAGTCCTATGACGGGTACGAAGGATGAGCTTCGCCGCGACTTCCTGGAGCGGCGGGGGGCGATGTCCTCCACGGAAGTGGCGGTGGCGAGCGCGGCCATCGGGCGGCGGGTCCTCGCGCTGGAGGACTTCCTGCGGGCGGGGACGGTCATGGCGTATGTAGACGTGCGCAGTGAGGTGCGGACGGGCGGCCTGATCCGCGCTGCCCTGCGGCGCGGCCAGAGGGTGGCCCTGCCCGTTCCGGACCCGCGGACCGGGCATATGGTCGCGGCCCTGGCGGCCGCTTACCCGGCGGGCCTGGTCCCGGGGCCCTACGGCATCCCCGTCCCGTCTCCGGGGTCAGAGGCGGTGTCACCCCCCGACCTGGATTGCGTCCTGGTGCCGGGAGTGGCTTTTGACGAAGACGGCTTCCGCCTCGGGTACGGCGGCGGCTACTACGACCGGTTCCTCTCCGGCATCCGGGGCCGGGCGCTGGCCGTCGGCCTGGCCTACGCCTGGCAGGTGGTGCCCCGTCTGGCGCGGGAGCCGCACGACCGGCCCGTGGACCTGGTGGTCACCGAGGAGTGGGTCTTGCGGCGGGACGCCGGCCGCTGAACGGGACCGCGGTTCTTACCAGGCTGTGACACGCTCGGGATGCGTGTAGACGCTTACCCGGTCCGGGCGGGCGAAGGCCACCAGGGTGATGCCGTTTTCCCCGGCCAGGTGGATGGCCAGTGTGGTCGGCGCCCCCCGGGCGATAACCATCGGCAGGCCCATGGTCACGAGTTTCATAACGATCTTGGCCGTGCACCGGCCGCTGAACAGCATCGCCTTATCCCCGGTGGTAATGCCTTCCAGCAGGCAGTGGCCGTAAATCTTGTCCATCACGTTATGGCGCCCGGTGTCCTCGTAAATAAAGAGCAGTCTCCCCTCCCGGTCGGCAAGTCCGCCGGTATGGACGCCGCCGGTACGCTGGAAAAGGCTGGAGACGGTCGGCAACGCCCCGGCCAGGGCCCGGACCTGGCCGGCCGCAAGGCGGAGAAGACCGGGAGCCGGTGGGGGGCTGTACGGAGGCAGAACGTCGGGCTTTGTCCGCACGTTGATCCCGAGTCCGTCGGGGTTGACCTCGATGGCTGCGATGCGGGCCGGGTGATCCAGGACCCCGCCCGCCATAAGGTGGCCTACGGCCAGCTCCTGCAAGGCGGCAGGCAGGCAGAGGAGGGTGGCCCGCGGGACGCCGTCCACGAAGACCGTCACCTCGGTCTCCCGGGCGATCTCTTCGTAACCGTTTGTTTGGTGATCCCGGGCCATGCGGATAAAGGGAACCAGACGGGCGAGCGATTTCGGGAAGTCCATGCGCGTGTGACCCCCTGGACAGGCTGGTGCCGTTTTCCCTATTATAAACCTGATGGCAGATTTGCATAGACGGTACCAGTGAAAGGAGTTTGAGGGATGGGTCGCCGGGAGTATCACCACCCCGAACCGGGCCCGGAAGTGCTGGAAGCCGTCCGCCAGGCGGCCGTGGACGGGCGCGTCAGCTGCGCCGCCTTGCACAGAGTGGCCGAGCGCCTGGGGGTTCCTGTCCCGGTCGTCGGCCGGGCCGCGGACCGGCTGGGCCTGAAAATAACGGCCTGCCAGTTGGGCTGCTTCTAGAATAGCGGCTCCCTGGCGTCGCTTACTCTTATCTTTGCTCTTGGTGAGGGCCTTCAAGGGGCCTTTTTGTTTTTCGGATACCCCCTTGAATAAATCTTTCCTGCAGCGGAAAGAATCTCTATTGGGTTTCTATGTCCAGGCCTTGCCCAGGGTCCGTGCCATAAAGACGTTTTAGAAAACGTAATTGAACGATTGTCGGCGAAGGATGTAAGCAATCCCCTGGCATCCCCGTTAGAGGTCCGATTTCCTGAATAGTGGGGATTTGCGTTTAAAACCCAGCCCTCATTATCATAATAACTGGTGTGAGTGTTAGCACTCATTTTCAGTGAGTGCTAATAGCAATACACAATACCATTTCCATCAAGGAGGGGTACCAGTTGATTAAGCCGCTAGGAGATCGTGTGGTGGTCAAGCCTCTGCCGATGGAGGAGCGCACCAAGGGTGGGATCGTGCTCCCCGACACGGCCAAGGAAAAGCCTCAGAAGGGCGAGGTCGTCGCCGTCGGCCCGGGCCGGCTGCTGGACAACGGTCAGCGGGTGGCCATCGACCTCAAGGCCGGTGACAAGGTTCTCTACTCCAAGTATGCCGGTAACGAGGTCAAGATCGACGACGTCGAATACCTCATCCTGCGCGAGACCGATATCCTGGGTATTATCGAATAAAGCTGAAGGAGGTTCTTTTCAGTGGCTGGTAAAGAGATCGTCTATCGCGAAGACGCCCGTGCCGCGATGGAGCGGGGTGTCAACGCCCTGGCCGACGCGGTCAAGGTGACTCTCGGCCCCAAGGGGCGGAACGTGGTTCTGGAAAAGAAGTTCGGTTCGCCGATGATCGTTAACGACGGTGTAACCATCGCCCGTGAAATCGAGCTGCCCAACCCGCTGGAGAATATGGGTGCCCAGCTTGTCAAGGAAGTAGCGACCAAGACCAACGACATCGCCGGTGACGGCACCACCACGGCCGTCGTGCTGGCTCAGGCCATCGTCCGTGCCGGGTTGAAGAACGTGGCCGCCGGCGCCAACCCGATCATCCTCAAGCGCGGTATTGAAAAGGCCGTCGAGGCCGCCGTCGAGGAGATCAAGAAGATCGCCAAGCCGGTCGAGAGCAAGGACGCCATTACCCAGGTGGCCTCGATCTCGGCCAACGACCGCACCATCGGCGAACTGATAGCCGATGCCATGGAGA